>NZ_JBZQJF010000155.1:0-21251 GCF_059905295.1 Mangrovibacterium sp. | reverse complement strand
GAAGATAGCTTTCGGTTAATCCGGGAAATGAGAACTTACTGTAATAAATGTTCGATCATAGGCTTAAGTGCACACTCTCTAATTGCAGATCGCGAAAATGCAATAAAAGCCGGATGTATTGAAGTTGTTAGTATTCCCATTGAGACTCAATTATTATTTGAAGCCATTCAAAAAGGTTTGAAAAAACGAAATTACTGTGTTTAACCATGCTTCCGGATCTTCATCTTCACCCCTGAAACAATAGCTTCTCTTCGTCGGGCAAAAACAAAACAAAACAGAAAAAAGGAATGCTCTTGCAGCACGATTATTCCTCCTTCCATTCTTTGCCTCAGCACAAAAATTGTTTACTTTTGTCGGACTTTAAATGAAACGTAAAAATCCGTTTTATTGAAAAAACAAACGGATGAATCTCAGCATAAAAACAGAACTATGAATATTTCATACAAGTGGCTTAAAGATTATATCGATACTGATCTTCGCCCGGAACAATTGGAGGATATTTTAACTCAAACCGGTCTGGAAGTTGGCAGTATTGAAGAAGTGGAAAGCATTAAAGGTGGTTTACGCGGATTAGTGATCGGACATGTTGTAACTTGCGAGGCGCATCCAAATTCGGATCACCTGAGCAAAACAACAGTGGATGTTGGTACCGGTGATTTATTACCAATTGTTTGCGGAGCCCCCAACGTAGCTGCCGGCCAAAAAGTTGTTGTTGCAACCGTTGGAACAACCTTGTATGATGGAGACCAGGAATTTAAAATCAAGAAATCAAAAATTCGTGGTGAAGTTTCGGAAGGAATGATTTGTGCCGAAGATGAAATTGGATTAGGCGCCAGTCATGATGGCATTATGGTTCTTCCTGCAGAAGCGGCTGTTGGTACTCCTGCCAGCGAATATTTTAATGTTGAGTCGGACTATTGTATCGAAGTTGACCTGACTCCCAACCGGGTTGACGGAGCATCACATATTGGTGTTGCCCGCGATTTGGCTGCATTTCTGAGTAAAACCGAAAAAACCAGCTATAAAAAACCTTCAGTTGATGAATTTAAAGTAGACGATAATTCACTGGAAATTCCAATTGAAGTAGTTAATCCGGAAGCTTGTCCTCGTTACTGTGGTGTAACCATCAGTGGGGTTGAGATTAAAGAGTCGCCGGAATGGTTACAAAACCGGTTGAAGGCAATTGGACTTTCGCCAATCAACAATGTGGTTGATGTTACCAACTACGTTTTGTTCGAGTGTGCTCAACCTTTACATGCCTTCGATGCCGACGAAATTACCGGAGGCAAGGTATTGGTTCAAACTTTACCGGCAGGAACAAAATTTACAACACTGGATGAAGTTGACCGTGAACTGCACCAGGACGACCTGATGATTTGCAACACCGAAGCACCAATGTGTATTGCAGGTGTTTTTGGTGGAATCAAATCAGGTGTGAAAGATTCAACAAAAAATATCTTCCTGGAATCGGCTTATTTCGATCCGGTTTACGTGCGTAAAACAGCTCGCCGCTTTGCCTTGAGTACCGACGCATCATTCCGTTTCGAGCGTGGCGTCGACCCAAACAACACGATTTATGCCCTAAAACGTGCAGCACTTCTAATTAAAGAAGTTGCAGGAGGTAAAATCTCCAGTAACATTACCGATATTTATTCAACACCTGTTGAGGATTTCAAGGTTGACGTTTCGTTTGCAAACATCAAACGCTTGATTGGCAAAGACCTTGGTGCTGAGATGATCAAAAATATCCTGACGTCCCTGGAAATTAAGATTGATAGTGAAACCGAAACAGGTCTCTCACTGAGCGTTCCACCTTATCGCGTTGACGTGAAACGTGAAGCTGATGTTGTTGAAGAAATTCTTCGCATCTACGGATACAACAATATTGAAATTCCGACACAGGTAAACGCATCGCTGCAATACCTGGTAAAACCCAATCCGGTACAAATCCGCAACATTGCAGCTGATATGTTGTCAGCATGGGGATTTAATGAAATTTGGTCAAACTCATTGACAAAAGCGTCGTACTACGAAAACCGGGAGAGTTTGTTGGACGAAAATACCGTAAAGCTGTTCAACCCGCTAAGTGCCGACTTGAACGGAATGCGTCAAACCTTACTCTTTGGCGGACTGGAAACCATCGCTTACAACGCCAACCGCAGAAATGCAGACTTGCGTTTGTTCGAATTTGGGAACTGTTATTTCAAAACCGGTTCCGAATTACCGGAAACTCCACTAAAGAATTACAGTGAAGAAGAGCACTTAGCCTTATTCATTTCAGGACAGAAAGAACGTGAGAGCTGGACTTTAACGCAAACAGCCAGTAGCTTCTTCCAGTTAAAAAGCTATGTTGAGAACCTGTTGGCTAAGTTCGGCTTAAGTACAAACAGGTTGAAAATTGAAGAATTTAGCACCGATTTAGTTACTGAAGGCTTAACATACGCTGCCTACAACGGTCGTAAAATTGTTGAATTCGGGATTGTAGCCCATAAACTTCAAAAAGAATTCGACATTGAAAATCCGGTTTACTATGCCGACATTAACGTGGGGAACCTGATTTTGGAACACAAAAATACCAAAACGACCTTCTCCGAACTGCCGAAATACCCCGAAGTTCGCCGAGACCTTGCGCTATTGCTAGACAAAGGAATTCGCTTCCAACAAATTAGCGACATTGCCTTTAAACAAGAACGCAAATTACTTCGTCAAGTCGACTTATTTGACGTTTATGAAGGGAAAGGCGTTCCTGATGGCAAAAAATCGTATGCTGTTAGCTTCATCCTCAGAGATGATGACAAAACGCTCAACGATAAACAAATTGAAAAAATCATGGCCAGGTTGATTCAGACCTACGAAAAAGAACTTGGAGCTCAGCTCCGATAAATCAAACAAAGAAGCCATCGGAATTTTCGATGGCTTTTTTTAGCACTCTCAACAACCCATCCACTACAAACTTTGTTCTCTACGCATGAACAATAATCACAAAGGAATTTTGTTTGCCTGTACAACCGCCCTTTTGTGGGGATTCCTGGCAATATTCTTAAAACTGGCCGTACAAAAGGTAGAACCACAAACAATTGTTTGGTTTCGATTTACCACTGCTTTCAGCGTCCTGTTTGTTTGGCATCTGATCAAGAAACCATCAGAACTAAAGATCTTGGTAAAACCGCCAATTTGGCTTATCATCGCAGCCTTGGGGCTGGCATGGAATTATATTGGCTACATGCAAGCGGTAAATTACACGTCACCCAGTAACGCTCAATTGATTGCCCAATTAGGGCCGGTATTGCTAACCATTGCAGGTTTACTCTTTTTCAACGAGAAACTTCGTCGGATCCAGCTTGTTGGATTTATTCTGGCTGCAATAGGCTTTGGAATCTTTTACAGTCAGCAGCTCCAGCAAATGCTTGGTCAGAAAGGGACATACAACACGGGAGTTCTTTTCGCTATCAGTGCCGCTGT
Organism: Mangrovibacterium sp.; assembly: GCF_059905295.1. Taxonomy (NCBI): domain Bacteria; kingdom Pseudomonadati; phylum Bacteroidota; class Bacteroidia; order Marinilabiliales; family Prolixibacteraceae; genus Mangrovibacterium; species Mangrovibacterium sp. The sequence goes on along the minus strand of NZ_JBZQJF010000155.1, from coordinate 17,789 downwards.
TTCGTGGGTTGCTTATGCAGTTATGCAGAAAAAACTTGTTTTAAAATACTCCACTGATACGCTCAACCTGTTCCTGTTTGGGTTTCCGGCAATTGCGTACCTCCCCTTTGTTAACTTCAGCAATTTTAGCGGTTTGAGCTTTGGCTGGTGGGTACTCATGATCTTTCTAGGGCTAAATACCCTGATTGCTTATGGTTCGCTGGCACTGGCGTTAAAATACACGCAAGCCAATAAGGTGAGTATCATACTTCTCCTAAATCCAACGATCACCTTTGTGACAATGGCCATATTAACAAGTATGGAAGTCAGCTGGATTCAGGGTGAAAGATTCACCGCCTTATCTCTGGGCGGAGCCTTTACCATCCTTTTCGGAGCAGTATTGGTGGTCAAACAAAAATCAAAACGAAAACAAGAGCTACAAAAAAAGGTGCTTGCGAAGAATTAAAGCTCGCAAGCACCTTTTCAACAATAAAAAAAACAATTCGTTTATTTCGTATCCAGTTCAACCAGAACAAACGACCGTGGTTTGAGCTCTAACTTTAAGGTCGTTCCTTTTACGGTAGCTGTGCTCTTTTGCGGAACAATAACATCCGGTTTTGCTAGTGTATTATAAGCCAATAAATCGGATTGAAAAAGCTCGGTCAAAGCAACTTCTTTCGAAGCCAGCTTTGCTCCTTTCACTGCAATTGATACAGGTTTAGTTTGAGTTGAAGCGTTCACCAGTTTCAGATAAACTTTTTTGGCTGCCTGATCAACCGATGCACTGGAGTATAAACTATCCTGCCCAGCTAACACATCTCCGTTAGCAACAACCGGAACAACATAATCACCCCGATGGGTTGAATACATTTGCTGTACGTAATAGTTCGGGGTTTTTACTGATTTCAGGTTATCGAACCAAATCAGGTCAGGACGCCACTGCCAGGCATCAACATGCGCGAACAAAGGGGCATATGAAGCCATATTCACCACATCAGCATTGCGCTCCAAACCGGTCATAAAAGCTGCTTCCGACAAAGCCGCTAACCAGTTGTTGTTCGATGTCGGTGCCGGATCTTCTACTCGGGTGTGGCTGGCATACTCCCCTGCAAATACCTTCAGTCCACCTCGCTCATAGCTATCGTAACGCTTGGCATTATTGAAAAACCAGTTTGGGTCTTTATAATAGTGCTCGTCAACCAAATTTGCGGTTCGCGTCTTCAGCGCTTTCCATAGGTATTCAAAACGATCACCATCAGATGCCGGGCCAGAACCCGATACTAACTGAATCTCCGGATATTTTTCATGTACTTTCTTCGAGATTATATCGTAGCGCTCCAGGTATTGGTCACCCCATTGCTCATTTCCAATACCCAAATACTTCAGGTTGAAAGGCTCCGGATGACCCATTTCGGCACGAAGCTTACCCCATTTTGTAGTTACATCACCATTGGCAAACTCAATCAAATCCAAGGCATCAGAAACATAAGGAGCCATGTCGTCCAGGGGAACCAATTCTCCGGTGTTGTACTGACAAGCCATACCACAGTTCAAAATAGGAAGTGGTTCAGCCCCCAGGTCTTCAGCAAGCTGGAAATATTCATAAAAACCTAAGCCAAAACTTTGGTAATAATCAGGTGCAGGTCTGTGCTTAAATTCAGTGTTCCATCGGTTGATCAGTACCTCCCGATCCTCAACATCCCCAACCGTTTTTTTCCATTGGTAACGCAAATCCAAGTGATGTCCCTCCACAATACAACCTCCGGGGAAACGCACAAAACCGGGCTTCAATTCAGCGAGTTTTTCAGCTAAATCTACCCGCATCCCGTTCGGTCTATTCTTAAATGTTTTGGTTGGAAACAACGAAATGAATTTGAAATCAACCACTCCATTGTTCACAACAGAGATCTTCAAACTCCCTTTTTCTGCCGTAGCTCCGGCTTTTAGGATTAATTCCTTTTTCGCCCAATCGGTATTATCAACAGTGAGGGTCCCTTCGGCAATTGACTTTTTATCGTCTCCCAGAAGTTCAACTTTAAGGTCCAAAGCAGTACCTTCAGGAGAACGCACATCCAATGTTAAACGGTAGTCGTCTCCAGCATGTAAACCCATGCCTCGGAAACCCTCATTTTGCAAGAAGTTAGCCTTACCCGATTTCAACGGTAGCAACCGGACAAAACGAGTTTGAGTAGTTGCGGCAGTTTCATTGATAATCCGGAGGGAGTCTTTATGGTACATCTTCCATCCCATCATCGGATCGTCGAAAGCAAATGAGCGGTTCTTCACCAACTCTGCATATAATCCGCCATCGGCTGCAAAGTTGATGTCTTCGAAAAAGATCCCCCACATTGTTCGTTGAATTGCAGGTCCTTTTTTATTCAGTTGTAGATCGATATTCGTTTGAGCCTGCCCCACCGACACATATAAAAATGCGATGAGTGCCAGACTTAATTTCAGTTTTTCAAACATAAGTAGATTTGTTTTTTAATTGATATTACGCGATTAATTGTACTGATTCTTGAAAATTGAAGTCCAATATACGAATAAAGGTAGTCAATACTTTTATTCACTTGCAGATATTTCACAAAGTCTATTTTGAAACATACCAAGCTATAATAAACAGGCCAATAACCACTCCATCCCCCAATAGAATGAAGCCTTAAGAACATCTTCATCCGAAAATTATCATAGTAGCCAGATCCTCTATTCAGCCTTCTTTCAGCATTTTTTAACTTGGTATTCACAAAAATTTAGTAAAATCATTGATTTCCTTCTACCCTATTTGGACGATTCCCGTATAAAAGAGTTGTAAGTCTAATTCTTCACATTAATTTTTATCAATATGAATAAAGCAATTCATCTTCTAATCGGGCTAACTGTAGGAGCTGCAGCCGGTGCCGCTAGCGGAATTTTGTTCGCACCGAACAAAGGAAGCCGCACCCGCAAAAAAATCATGCGGAAAACACAAAAAATGACCCACGAAGTTTCAAATTCAGTTCATCATAAGCTGAATGAAATTGAAGACCAGGTGAAAATGTTGAGAAACAAAGTTGAACAGGAAATTAAAGACACAACTGATCATCTGAAAAAAGCTGTACGCCATACCAACAATGTTGGAAAGAAAGTCTCAGCCAATTAATTAACGTTGTAATTAGCTGAATTATGCAAACACAACCGATCTAAATCCCTCGTATGACATTGCTTAACGAGGGATTTCTTTTTTAACCGGCTATCCTCCCCTTCTCCTCACCGAATTCTTCCGCTTAACACATTAGATTTAACTAAATGCTGAACAACACAGGCTCAGTATGAATTATTTTAAGTACCGTTATTAAACATTTTGTATTTTTAAACATCTAAGACTACAAACAACTACTAATAACTACTACTCATGCAAGCCAAACTGAAATTAGTTTTGCTTTTCATCCTCACAATCGTTTGTAAAGCATACTCCCAAAGCAATTTTCCGCAACAAGTCCAGTACCAACTTAACAACTATCTACTTGGCCATATTCAGGAAAAATTGTACACACAAACCAATTCCAACACCTATTTCCCCGGCGATACTGTCTGGTTTAAAATCAGCCTGGTCAATGCCATTAATCACCACCCGACAAGTGTAGAGAAGCTGGTTTATGTTGATCTAATCTCTCCTGAAAACAGATTAGTCATTCACCAGCTTTTCCCATTGCTAAGCGGCTTTTCCGACGGCTCATTCGTCATCGATCAACATTGGGAGCCCGGAAGCTATAAATTGCTGGTGTATACAAATTACATGCGCAACTTCAAACCCGAATTTTTATTTCAAAAGCAGATCAGCATCGTACCCAACCTGGCCGAAAACACCACTTGGGAAATGAACTCGAAAATTATTCCAACAACTGACGGCGATTCTGTTTTTGTGAAAATGTATGCCCATACCACTAACGGACGGGAATTGAACGAAGCTGTTGAGCTACATTTGCAACTGGCTCGCGGAACCATGCTTGGAGCAAGCTGCCCAATCACCAACAATACCGGTAGTTTCAATTTTTTTATTCCTGATTCGCTAAAACTACCTGTTGCTCTACTATCGGTCAAACAAAGCAATGAAAAGACATCTTCTGAAAAATACAGGATTAAACTTTCCGTTCAAAAACCGGATTTACAATTTCTACCCGAAGGAGGCAACCTGGTTTCCGGACAGGAAAACAAGCTGGCTTTCCGCTGTGTAGATGCTGATGGAAACCCGCTCAACATCAATGGTAATATACGAAACGGTAATGGAAAGGAAATTTCCGAATTCGTTACGGAATACCAGGGTATGGGCTCCCTTCGATTTACCCCGCAAGTTGGTCAGCAATACACGGCTCAAATTGTGTATCGGGATTCAACATTCAGTTATGATCTGCCAATGATCAATGATGCGGCTTACAGCCTGCAGTTGATTGGTCAGGATGACGAAAACATCCATCTTGCACTACTTAAGAACGGGGAGCAAACACCCGCTTATTTCCTGTTAGGCCATTGCCGTGGCAACACAAAGTTTGTTCAAACCGGAAAACTGGATAGTCAACGAACTGAGGTAAATGTTCCGACCAAAGACTTCCCCGAGGGTATCCTGACCTTCACCCTGTTTGTGAACCGGATTCCATGTGCAGAACGGCTTGCCTACCTGGATAAAGCTGAAAATATCCGTTTCAAACTGATTAAAGAATGGACTGAAGCCCCGAAGGACACAACCAACTTTAGTCTGGAAGCCTATCGGAAGGATGGCAGCCCGGTTAATGGGGACTTTACCCTAACCGGATGGAATACCAAACTGGAAAACTCGCTGGACACACTCGAGAATATCCGCAATTACTTCAACTATTCATCCGATTTACAAGGAGAAGTTTTAACTAATACCCAAGCTCTCAACCCGACAGATCCTGAGCGGAATCATAAACGGGATTTGATGCTGATGACCTATGGATGGCGACGTTTTAACTGGATGGAAGTTGCCAGTTTCGGAGGAGAAAAACTCGCCTACCAACCCGAAAAGAAATTGTACCTTGACGGCCGGATATACCGGAAGTTGACTGGTAAACCGGTTCCGAAAAACTTCGAAGTGTCCATCATTTTGAAGCAACCTAAATCGGTTCATATCGACAAAACTTATACCAACGAGGATGGACGGTTTAGCTTTACCTTGCCAACCTTTTCCGATTCAGCCAGCTTAACGATTCAAACCCGCAACCGGTCGGATCGGCAGAAGGACTACATCATTGACTTGAAAACAAACCTGGAACAACTCCACCTCAATGCTCTCGATTTCGATAAGATCGCCCAAAGCGGATCATCACCCTTAGTACTTAACCTTCCGCCAACCAGCAATTCCGTCAATTATCAATCGAATAAAACCACAGCGGTCAAGCATGCCGCACCTCCAATCATTAAAAAGCCGCGGATCGACAATTATTACTTTCCCGGCAAAGACACCTTTATGATCGAGGAAGTGGAAGCCCGTTCCAACTTTTTGAACCGTCGCGATTCGATGATCGCCCAGAGTGGTCAACCCGACGTGGTAATTGAATCGGCTCAGCTGAAAAAATTGACCGAAGAAAAAGCCTGGTATTCGAATTTGTGGGACTTGCTCTCCGACCAGGTACCCGGCCTGCAAATCAGGCAGGAGCCTTACCAACCGCGACTAGCAGAAACAGCAAACCTGGTGATCGCCAACCCCTCAGATGTTAGTAGCTTGGGCCGCGACACCTTCGACATCGGGTCGCCGGCCGTTTATTTTAATGTACCTGAAAACCCGGATGGCTACCTTTATATTTTTGTGGACAAAGATTTTTTGAACAACGAGAATGTTCCGCTTTATGACTTCCTGACTTACATGGACCCGGGCGAAATTGAATCAATCAACTTTATAGCCCGGCCAAAAAACTACGACATTAGCATGAGCTTCATGGATGTATTTACCAATGTTAGTCTCGAAGTCGGGCGGCAGGATTTAGTGAATAGCCTGGAAACAGACGGAAATCTATTTCCGAATCAAATGGATTTGATGACGAAGATGCAACGCAGCAGTGCTCCTCCGGCCTTCCTGTTCATCACTACAAAATCAAAGGGTGGTGTCTTTTATCAACGTTCCAAAGGTGTGCAGTCACTTTATCTGACAGGACTATCGCCGCAGCGGGAATTTTACGTTCCCAAATACAGTTCGGCCAAAAATGAACAGGAAGCTCAAAGCCGCAAAACTGTTTTCTGGGAGCCACAACTGGTAACCGACACCAATGGGGTTGCCCAAATAGCCATTCCAACAGCGATCGTTAATGCCAACACCACCTTCCAAATCCAGGGTATTTCGGCTCGGGGTGAAAGTGGTTCGCAAACATTTACCTTCAGCCCGGAGGACAAGGAACAAAAAGAAATTACAGCGGTACCTCCTCTGGCCAAAAAAGAGGGAACATCAGCAAAAGCCCCCAACACAAATGCCTATGCCAGGTTCAGGCTCTATTCGGGCGTTGTTACCGATGCTGAAACCGGTTCTCCTATTGCCTTTGCTGATCTGAGCCAAGCTTCCCCCTACTACCACGAGTGTACCAATAACAAGGGTGAGTTTTTCTTATCGGCCGACCGGGTGAAAGCCAACCAGCAAATTACGATTTCCAGTCCGGGCTATCAGGCGAAAAAGATGACGCTGCCGGCAAATTTGAATTCACCCCTTCAAATCAAACTAAGTAAAGCTGCAATAAACAAGGCTTCCGGTGACTCCAAAGCCAGCGCGTTGGTGCGCAATGCCATTCGCGAGTCGCGTAAACTGTATGCTTCCGAAGAAACCTTCCAGGGCTATAACCGCGAGACCGTAGCTATCGACGGCAATACTTACGGCATTTACGAAATGGCTTTCAACTACTCCAATGCGGGCTCGCCGGGTATCCCTTCAGCCATCCGCTTCGAAACAGCCAAGTTCAAAAACATGGAGGACAAAAACGGGCATAAACTGATGATGCTGAAGCCCAATCACCGCAGCTTGTTTTACCCCCTTAAAGCCGATGTGTTGGCAACTGCTCCCGAATTCTGGAACCTGACCTCAACCGACCAGTTCGATTACGAAGAAATTGGTCAAGTTGAATATGACGGTGAACTGTGTTACAAAATTCAATTTAAACAGAACGACAAGCTGATACTGGCCCTGCAAAGCGGAATTCTGTATATCGGCAAGCAAAGCGGAGCCTTGCGTTATGCCAGCTGGAGCACTTCGCCCGACAAACGCAAATACCTCAGCTATACCAGCTATTTGCAGTCGAACCCAATGGAGTACGATGTGCAGGTTACCGACGACTACAATGAAGTAAGCTACGGCTTGCAGAACGGACAGCTACTGCTCGAAGGCAGCAAACAGCAATTAACAATACTGGTGAACGGGAAGGATTACCTGATGTTCAACAACCGGCTTTCGGTGGTTGGAAAAAGCCTGCGGAGTTCGAAAGACTTGTCGAATAAAAACCCGGACATGCTGATTAAAGGCCAACAGAGCAAACACATGCTGGTAAAAGATGCCGAATACCAGATTGAGCCGTGGGTGAATCTGGGGATTGTGAAACCGGAAGAAAAGCTACTGAAAGATGCAAGCTATTTGCACGACATTAGTTTGTACCGATAGAATTTAGTGAGGAATCAGCTGGTAATGACGGGCTTTTGTCCGTCATTGCTTTTTCTGCTTTTCAACAAAGCCATGCCCGCCACCACGGGCAACACTTCGCAACCAAACATTGTCTTGCCAGCCACCGCAGGCAAGACTTCTCGTCGAAATATTTGTTTGCCGCGCGTCAGCGGCAAGGGTTCCAACTCTTTTGGAGTCATGCCGCGCACCAATGGCAAGCTTTCCGGAAGCCAGGAAGTCGTGCCGCGCACCAATGGCATGCTTTCCGGAAGTCGTGCCGCTGATGCGCGGCAAGGTTTCGCAATGCAAAATTTGCTTCCCATTGGCTGGCGGCATTGCTCCGAACCCGGCTTATGAGGCACAAAAAAAGCCTGGCTAAAACAGCCAGACTCTGTGGATATAAACAATTAAAATAAAAATCAGATAGTATGTACTGTTTCCAGTTTATTCTGTCCGGCCTCAATGGCTTCCAGGTTCATCGGAATCAGTTTGTGGTGACGTTCGGGCAAGGATTTTTCCAGACCTTTGCGAATGCTGTCCATACCAACAATCGGCTTCGCTTTCAGGAAAGCACCCAGCACTACCATATTGAAGGTTTTCACATTGCCCATATCGGCCGCAATTTTAGTCCCTTCAATCTTATAAACATTAATATCGGTCCGTGTTGGAGGATGCACAATACCATTGGGATCGTATAAAAGTGTTCCTCCGGGCTTCACTTCGGCCTCAAACTTATCCATGGACTGTTGATTCAGAATGATGGCTGTATCGAACTCGTGCAAAATAGGTGAGCTAATGCGGTTGTCGCTCAGAATGACCGTGACGTTGGCTGTACCGCCACGCATTTCCGGTCCGTAAGATGGGAACCAGGTCACCTCTTGCCCTTGCATAACACCGGAGTAAGCCAAAATTTTCCCCATCGACAAAACACCTTGTCCGCCAAAACCAGCTATGATAATTTCTTCAGTCATAATCGATCAATTTTTAAGGTTTTGTTGCATGAACGTTTCGGCATCAGCCTTCTCTCCGTCCTTGATATCGCCAATCGGATAAAACGGGAACATATTCTCTTCCATCCATTTGTTGGCATCAATCGGAGACAAACGCCAGCCCGAGTTACAGGTTGAAACAACCTCGATAAACGAAGTTCCTTTTTTAGCTATGGCATTTGCGAACGATTTCTTCAACGCTTTCCGGCATTTACGAACCGCTGCAGATGTATGCACCGACTGGCGGGTAACATAAGCAGCACCCGGCAACTGACCAATCAGTTCAGTAATCTTCAGCGGATAACCATTGCGCTCCAAATCGCGGCCACAAGGTGTTGTAGCGGTAACCTGCCCCAGCAAAGTGGTTGGAGCCATCTGGCCACCGGTCATCCCATAAATGGCATTATTGATGAATACCACAACAATGTTCTCGCCGCGATTGGCAGCGTGCATAATCTCCGCTGTACCAATCGATGCCAGGTCGCCATCGCCCTGGTAGGTGAAAACCACCTTATCGGGATCGACGCGGGCAATTCCTGTTGCTACAGCCGGAGCACGACCGTGAGCAGCCTCTTGCCAATCAATATCAATATAGTTATAAGCAAACACGGCGCAACCAACCGGCGATACCCCAATCGTTTGCTCCTGAATCCCCATTTCTTCAATCACCTCGGCCAGCAGTTTATGCACCACCCCATGGCTGCAACCCGGGCAATAGTGCATAATTTTATCGTTCAGCAATTTGGGTTTCGAATAAACCAGGTTTTCTTCTTTGATAATATCTTTTACTTCCATCGTTTAGCCTCCAATCAGTTTTTGTTCCAATGCATCAACCACTTCTCCCGGGGTTGGGATAATTCCGCCTAAGCGTCCGAAGTATTGAACAGGCTTGGCTTCGCCGGCACAACCAACAGCCAAACGAACATCCTCAATCATTTGTCCGGCATTCATTTCAACGGTCATAAAACCTTTCACCGTCTTCGCTAATTCAGCGATAGGCTCGGTTGGAAACGGGAACAAAGTGATGGGCCGTAATAAGCCAACCTTAATACCTTTAGCGCGAGCCAGCTCTACTGACTTCTGACAAATACGTGCCGATGATCCAAAGGCCACCAAAATATATTCAGCATCGTCGCACTGAATCATCTCATAGCGCACTTCCTCTTGCTGCATTGTCCGGTATTTTTCCTGAAAGCGCAGGTTATTTTGCTCCATCAAGGCTGAATCCAACTCAAGGGACGTAATCACATTCTTCGCTCTCGAAGCTTTCTTTCCGGTTGACGCCCACGAGCCATACGCTGCATCAATCTCGGCATTGGTCTTCCGGGGAACAAATTCCCGCAATTCAACCTTTTCCATCATCTGACCAATGGCTCCATCGGCTAAAATCATAGCCGGGTTCCGGTACTTAAAGGCCAAATCGAAAGCCAGACCAACAAAGTCATTCATTTCCTGAACCGAGGCAGGTGCCAGCACAATCAGGCGATAATCGCCGTGCCCGCCACCTTTGGTCGACTGGAAATAGTCGGCTTGCGAAGGTTGAATGGTTCCCAGCCCGGGACCACCACGTTGAACATTTACAATGACACAGGGAAGCTCCGCCCCTGCGATATAAGAAATACCTTCGGCCATCAGGCTAATACCCGGGCTCGAAGAAGATGTCATGACTTTTTTCCCGGTACCGGCGGCACCGTAAACCATGTTAATCGAAGCAACTTCACTCTCAGCCTGCAGAACCACCATACCTGTTTCATTCCATGGTTCACGAGCCATTAAAGTTTCCATCACTTCCGACTGAGGGGTAATCGGGTAACCAAAGTAAGCATCGCAGCCACAGCGAATAGCCGCTTCAGCAATCACTTCATTTCCCTTCATTAATCTTAATTCTCCCATCACTCCTTAATTTAAATTAAACAGTTTCTTCCGTTTTAGTTCGATAAACAGTAATGCAGGTATCCGGGCACACTACTGCACAGTTTGTACAACCAATGCAGTTTTCCGGCTTATCCATAAATGAATAATGATATCCCCGACTGTTTACTTGTTTGTTTTGCGCCAAGACATCGTGCGGACATGCGACTACACAAAGGCCACAGCCCTTGCATGCTTCAATGTCGACCACAACAGCGCCAACTACTTTTGCCATAATTTTCGGTTTTTATTCGAACAATTCTCTTTCAACACCTAAAGTTTTCAATAATTATTGAGATAAAAAATGACAAAATGTCAAGGTGTCGAACAACATGAAAAAGCACGCGCCTTCACACGTTTTGTTCATCGCCAAGCAAAGCTATCTTAAACAAACCGGGCAAACCGCAACAATTGTTGCAAAAGGGAAATTATATTTTATTGAGAATTCGGGTGAAGATATTCCGGTGAATTCCGAGGTAGGAAGCCACATGCTGACGTTGCACCCGGCTAACGATTTCGCTGTGTTCTTTCACAAACATTTTTACGCGCTGGGAAGCGGTGAGTGACTGCAGGCTATGAACCCGACGTAAGGCTTGCACATAACTTTCTTCGGCCATAATACGAGCTAAACGATGCAAGTCGGGATTTTGATTCAACAGATCTTCGTACTCATTCCGGTCGATATAAATCAATTCGGAATCTTCATAAGCCCGAATAATTTCGTTCGACTCCTGCCCGGTCATAAAAGTCTCATGGCTGCTGATGATTCCGTTATCCGGACAATAAAAGAACCGGGAGATCCATTCCTGTCCCGACTCGGAGGTATAGGATGCGTACATTAGACCATCCAACAACAAACCCAATTTGCGATTGGGCTCTCCGTAATCCAGAAAAATCTCTCCCTTTTTCAGTTGAACAGGCTGCCGGGATGCAAAAAACTCCCTTAGTTGATCGAATGTTTGCTTATATCCAGCTCCTATACCCGTCATACTGTTCTCTTTCTATTTATTTAACCGGAAAATCCTGATGGAATTGAATTAATCGTTTTTCAAGGTCGCCGAACTGGCTCCGTGCAACATGCGATACACAAGCCCGAAGACCTTCTTTTTCACTACCTGTGTTTTTTAAGGTGATGGCGCTAACACCGTAATACAAGAGGTTATGCAACAGCTCGCCCCCGGTCATTCCGGAATAACCAATTGTAAAATAAAAGCCATCAGCAACATCCTGCGCACCATCTTTTTCATACACGATATGAAAACCGTTTTTCACAAACAGATCTTTCATGATCTTTGCTTTCTCACCGTATTCCTTCACCTCGTCAACAAAGTTGAAGTGTCCATCGTTTGCCGCTTTAAACATGGCAGCTAAAGCGTGTTGTGCCGAATGGCTGGTACCGGAAGAAATCGCGTACAAAACGCGCTGTGTGATCGTATTCCCGAAGGTATTGCTATGGAAGCGTGTTTTCAGGTTGTCGTAATCACGATTGTACAAAGCATCGGAGATAACCATGATTCCAATCCGCTGCCCGGCATAAGAGAATATTTTGGAGCTTGAGATGAACAACACATAGTTGTCGGTATAATGAGCCACCGTTGGTTGGAAAGGCGCTTCTCCCGGCGTATACAGGTTCTGACGGAAGTCCATGGCAAAATAAGCCAAATCTTCCATTACAATGATATCGTATTTTGTGGCCAGCTCACCAATGATCTTCAGTTCATCCTCCGTAAAACAAATCCAGCTTGGATTGTTCGGGTTTGAATAAACAATGGAGTTGATATGCCCTTTACTCAGGATGCTTTCCAGCTTATCGCGCAAAGCTTCACCCCGGTAGTTAAACACATCGAACGTTTCGTAAGGATAACCCATCACCATCATTTGCTGCTTCTGCACCGGAAATCCCGGATCAATAAACAGCACCGTGGTTTTCTTCGGGTCCAGGTTGCTGGCGACCATAAAGGTCGAATAAGTTCCCTGCATCGATCCAACTGATGGAATACAGCCCTGGGGCTTCACATCAACATCCATGAACAGCTTCACAAAGCGGGAAGCTTCTTCTTTCAACGGTTTAATACCATCAATCATCGGGTATTTCGAAGCCACGCCGGATTTCAGCGCTTCAATTTCGGCTTCAACGCCAACCTTTGCAGGAGGCAATCCGGGAACGCCCATCTCCATACGGACAAATTTCTCCGGGCTTTCTTCTTCAATTGCGTTAACTAAAGCAACAACTTCACGAATCGTCGCATCTCCAACTTCATCAATGCGCAAACGCGAAATACATTGATCAACTAGCTCACGGTTAAAAGGTGTACTCATCTTATGTATCTGACAGGAACCGCAATAAAATGCGGCATTTTTCTATACGTTGTAAACCGGCAAAAGGTGCCGGTAAAATAAATGAAAGTCATTTGGCAGGACAGCCCTGGCCGCAATGACTTTCATCCGATATTGGTCATTAAAGACCGAAGGCTGTTTTAACTTCGGCAGCCCACGCAGCAACGCGCTCGTCTGTTAATTCCGGTTCAAAATCTTCATCAACCGGCAAACCAACAAACATGCCATCGATTACTGCATCGGACTCTTCAAATTCGTAAACTGAAGGATCTACAGGGGCTACAATCTGAGCCTCCGGCGTAGCATTTTTAATTTCTTTATACAAGCGGCCCATGGCATTTACAAAATGTTCAGGGTAAGTGATATGATCGCCTAAGCCGAAAATAGCAACTACTTTTTCTGAATAATCAACTTTTGATACTTCCGGAAAGAACTTGGCCCAATCGGTATTTGAATATTCCGAATCCCAGGTTTCTTTACCGACTGTTGAAATTCCGAAAATGACTTTATCGTACTTCTCCAAATCAGCAGCTGATGCATCGTTAACCGATATCATCTCAACTAAATCAGCACCAATTGCTGCCTTTACCTTCTCGGCAACGCGATTAACTGATCCTTTCTCCGGTCCAAAAAATAATCCTATTTTGCTCATAACATTTTTTTTACTGGTTAGTGATTTCTATATCTGCTCGAACATATTCGCCTAAAATAGACAAACTGGAAACATTTTTCAAGACCCGATGGATTGCTTTTTCATAATTCTGCTCCAATTCGTACTCCACATCAACATGAATGGTGTACTCATTCGGCTTTCCAACGATTGGTATGGACTGAATACGTAAAAGATTTATTTCATTTTCGGCAAAAATGTTCAGCACTCGTGCCAATGCTCCGTAGTAGTGACCAACCTCGAATGCCAATGAAGCTTTGTTGTTTCCTCCATTTTGCTTGGCATGCTTGCTCAACACCCAAAAACGGGTATAGTTTTTCTTATTGGTTTCAATTCCTTTGTCCAATATTTCCAATCCGTAAATTTCAGCCGTACGCAAGTTGCCAATTGCAGCTGCATCGGTTAATTGATCGGTGGCAATAATTTTACCGGACATCGCCGTATCCTGATTTTCAATAATCCGTGCATTCGGGAAATATTTCTCGATATATTCAACACACTGACGAATGGCAACCGGATGTGAATAGATTGTTTTCACATCTTCGGCTTTGGCACCCGGCAACATCATTAGGTTCATCTGGATATGAACGTAAGTTTCACCGATAACATGTAAATGGTAATCGCGGATCAATGAATAGTTCTGGAGGATACTACCTGCAATGGAGTTTTCAATAGCCATCACGGCAATATCAACCTGGTCAGAATCGACCAATTCACATACACTTTGAAATGAACGACACTCTACGATTTCAACGTCTTCATCACCAAAATATTTTCGTACAGCATCTTCGTGGAAGGAACCCGCAATTCCTTGTATAGCTATTTTCTTCATAATAACAGAGTCAATTCAATGAAAATCCTTTTTCCGGATTTTTTAACCGGCACAAGTTACATAAAAAAGCTGCTCAAATGGCAGCTTCTAAAAACACGAACGGGGAAAATTAACAAAAAGGATTGCTTTCTGTCAATTTTCCCCGCTTGTATAAACGAAGTCTGGTTTATTTAGAAGGCATACACCATCGACAAACTCATTCGGTTGTTTGTTGCACAGTGGGTATCGCCGTATGTACCATCAGCAAAATCGAAACCACCAATTCCGTAGTCAGCTGAGGTTCGCTCATATTCGGCGACAAAGCGCAGTTTGCTCACATTCAAGGCCACATGCGCTGCTCCACGAACTGCGTCCTGAATGGTTGGTAACAAACCAGCCGTAATTGCAGCACCACCGTTATTATAAACAGCATCACTCGTTCCCAGATTCTTCAGATAACCGGCAAACAGACCGACCTGCCACTTTTTACCGTAAACAATGTTCAGCAAGCTTGAGCTCGTATTGTAATTGGTGTAGGTTTCAGCTCCGGTTGATTCATTTTTTGTTGCAACAGCATAACCACCCAATATACACAGGTGAGTCATATTTTGACCGTAAAAGGTCTTGGCTGTAATCATCAACTTTTCAGTCTGATATTTCACATAGCCCATGGCTGCTTTGCTGGTCAAATATTCATCGGCTTTATAAATCCCTAAGGTTCCGGTTGTTGTCATTCGCGGTTTTATCCGCTTAATTTCAGCACCAGCTCCAACTGTCAGACCTTTGGCTTTGTACTCTGCAGTAAAGGTAAACTCGGGCAGTACCCCATTGCGCTTCGCCTGGTTTGCGGTTGAATAGGAACCGGAGTCGAGCGACTTGGAGGTATACTGATTTTCGTAAACCGCAGCTGCACCAACAGTCAACTGTCCCAATCTGTAATCGTAGCGCACCTGTGGTGAACGGTTAAAAGCCTGAAAAGGAGCTCCTGTGTTAAACGCTCCAACGGCTGGGTAAACACCACCGCCAAAGAAAGGGTGCCAGGTTTGTCCGACTGTCAGTTTCGACTTTTCCCAGTTAAAATCTACTTTGGCATGACGAATCCGGAACAAGGTTGGTTCTGTTTTAGTTATCCCGCCAAAGTCGAACTCTAAAACCGCCGATGTTTGGGCTCCCAGTAATTCAGGTCCCTGAATTTTCAGCCCCAGGCGTGAAGCCAAGGCAGTGAAGTTAGCACTGGTTTGCTCGTTTAAATCTTCACCGTTAGCATCCTGACCAACGTACCACGGAACCAGGTAAAAATCTTCATGTGCAATATCATTCCCTTTGTAGGTATCCAGGTAGTAATCGGTGCGCACAAACCCGTAGAAGTTAAGTTTGAAATCGTTCAAACTTGGCTGTTGAGCAAAGGCAGAACACAACAAAAGAGACATCAAAAGAGTCCCTGTAATTCTTTTCAACATGAGCTATTTCAATTAATTGTTTTGGTTAATCTTTTTTTCAGGCCGCAAAAATAGACAGTTCTGCAACATCGGGAAATCGCAAAGCCGGTAACGGATACGATTTTACATTTTTTTCAAGAAAACCATTGGTTTGTAACATCCGTTACATCCGCTTATCTTCGGCACTTCTATTTTTGGCAATAGAAATTGGTGAAGATGAAAAACAAATCGTTGAAACGTTATCGGAAACTCCATAAGTGGCCGAGCCTGGTAATTGCAGCGTTGGCCATTCTTTTTGCACTATCCGGGATGGTGCTCAATCACCGCCATCTGTTATC
Source organism: Mangrovibacterium sp. (assembly GCF_059905295.1). Taxonomy (NCBI): domain Bacteria; kingdom Pseudomonadati; phylum Bacteroidota; class Bacteroidia; order Marinilabiliales; family Prolixibacteraceae; genus Mangrovibacterium; species Mangrovibacterium sp. The sequence goes on along the minus strand of NZ_JBZQJF010000155.1, from coordinate 1,682 downwards.
CGATATAGATGTAAACCGCAATTTACTGCCTCCGGGGTACCAGTATAAAAACTGGAACCTGGCAGCAGTAAAGGGCGACCTGGTCACCCTCGACAAGGAAGAACTGATATACGGGAATATTGGCGTTTGGAAACGAAGTGAAGATCGTTTCACCAATTTCAACCAAGGCTTACCCGAGGGAATCGACCACCGCAAAATTGCGAAAATCGCCCAAACTCCATCCGGAAATTTATACGCTGCGACCTTGTTCGGACTGTATAAAAGAAAGCCCAGCGACACAGCCTGGCACAAAGTCGGACTGCCAATTCGGGAAGAACGGTTAACCGATCTTTTCCTGAAACAGGATACGCTGATCGTACTAAGCCGAAACTTCCTGTTGAAATCCGCAGACGGAGAAAACTTCCAGTGCATTCAACTTCCCCCTCCTCCGGATTATAAACGGGAAGCCGGGCTTTTCCTCACACTCTGGCAACTGCATAGCGGCGAGCTATTCGGATTGACGGGAAAGCTCTTTGTCGATTTACTCGGCCTGGTTGTTATCCTGCTTTCTGTTACCGGCCTTCTGCATTTTTTCTTTCCCAAAATTGCCCGGCGACGCAGAGATAAGCAAAAAGATACCGGCAAACTTAGCTCAAGCCGGCGCCTCAACCTACAATGGCATAATTGGGTTGGAGCTATTTTCATGATCTTCCTTCTGATCAACACAACAGCGGGAATCTTCCTCCGGCCTCCGCTGCTTATTCCGATTGCTTACAGCAAAGTAGGGCTAATACCAGGGACCAGAATGGATAATCCAAATCCCTGGTTCGACAAGTTACGCTGCGGAACCTGGGACGAAGACCTGCAGCGCTATATCGTCTCAAGCAGCGAGGGATTCTGGTTCTTCGACGAAAGCCTGAAACACCAGCCAACAACAACTGCGGTTCAGCCGCCGGTTAGTGTTATGGGCTGTAATGTGCTCCACAAAACTGCACCTGCTCAGTATCTCGTGGGTTCATTTAGCGGGCTCTTTAGGTGGAATATCAGGCAAGCTACAGTTGTGGACGCCTTTACCGGTGAAAAACCGCGCGACACAGGAGGCCGGCCGATCTCCGACCATTTGATAAGCGGTTATGCCCAACCCGGAAACGGACAAAGTCTTCTTTTTGACTATAGCCAGGGATTGCAAAATAGCGACAATACATTGGGCTGGAAAATGACCCCGGAAATTAAGGCAGCCTCTCCTTTGTCGCTTTGGAGTACGGCCCTGGAGATTCATACAGGACGCATTTTTGAGCACCTCGTCGGTCCATTCTATATCCTCTATGTACCGCTTTCCGGCCTTTGTTTGATCATGGTTCTTATTAGTGGCTTCCTCATTTGGTGGAAAGCTTATCGCAAAAAACAGAAATGAAAGACTACTCTTCGAACTAAAATTGGCCCTCCATTCCACCAGGGAGCAGAAACCAAAAAGCTGTTATGAGTCGTGAGTTGCGCAACTTGAAACCTGGAACCTGGAACCTGAAACTTGGAACCTGAAACTTGGAACTTGAAACTTGGAACTTGAAACTTGAAACTTAGAACTTAGAACGGATAACCAATTGCAAAGTTGAGGTTAAAGTGATTGTGGTTCAACGGGTAATTGCCCCAGATAAACCGTTTACCGGCGGGCAATGACGGATCACGCATCTTCAGGCCTAAGT
>NZ_JBZQJF010000154.1:0-4439 GCF_059905295.1 Mangrovibacterium sp. | reverse complement strand
GAATAGCCTGGAGCACTTAATACGCCAACAGGGCCTTCTTCGTAATAAATTGCCGGCTGAATAGAGAACTTCTGTCCTGCCTTAAACTTATGTTGCCAGTTGACACCAATTTCAACCAACTCGCCGGCAAATTCGTGCCCAATCAAAATGGGATTCTCCGCCACATCGTTGGGAATACGTTTGTGATCCCTACCCTGCGAGGCTGCTTTGTACGACGACATACAAATACTGTCAGACACAACTTTCGCTAAAATTTCATCATCACCAATCTTTGGAAGCTCAAATTCTTCCAGTCGCAAGTCTTTCTTGCCGTATAATCGAATAGCTTTTGTTTTCATATTCTTGTTACTAGAAGCTGGTAACTTGTTACTCGTTAACAAACACCAGCTTCGGTTATATTCTAAAATTTTATCTATCGAAACAACATCCCGGTTTTTATTAACTGTTCCAGATTATCTATCCAGAAAGCAGAAACAAAAAACCAGGAACTAGTTCAGCATATTTTGACCACCTGTTACCGGCACTGCCTGACCAGTTTCATACTCTTGTTCAACCACATAAAAGATAGCCCGCATCACATCAATAGGCGTACACCCGCGACCGGCGGGAACCTGTGCTTCGTAATACGCTTTAACATCATCGATTGTTTTTGCACCCGGAACTTTGCCGGCCTTCAAATACTGAACAAACAAACCTTTTTCCGGATCGGCCCAAAGCGGTCCGTCGAAAAAGTTGCCCGGACAGATTGAATTAACTTTAATACGCGAAGGCATAAGCTCCAGAGCAAATGACTGGGTTAAACCAATGCCACCAAACTTTCCACCGGCATAAGCAAAATTCTTATTACTCCCTTTCAAACCCGATTTTGAATTAATCTGAATGATATCGGTAAAGTGATCAGGCTTGATTTTATTTTGCAGCTTCATCACTGCCGATGCATATTTCGCACACAGGAAGTAAGCTGAGTAGTTCACTTTTGTCATCAACTCAAAGGTTTCAGGCGTCATTTCATCCAAGCCTCCGGCACGTAGTATTCCGGCATTACTGATAAAAGCATCTAAGCCTCCAAAGTTCACAACAGTTTCATAAACCAGTTTCTGTACTGAATCGGCACTCGAAACATCGGCTTTTACAAACAAAGCCTTATTCTTCCGGTTGATTGCATTTAACTCCGCAGCAAACGCCTGTCCCTTTTCAGCATTCAGGTCGGCAATTACGACATTGGCTCCCTGCTTCATCAATTCATCAACGATTCCGGCACCGAAGCCCTGAGCTCCACCGGTAACAACCATAATCTTACGATCGACACGACCAGCAGTTGAGCCCATTGAAACCTTGGAACGGTACTGTTCAACCTCCCAGTTCTCGATAAATTGAATTTGTTTGGGGGTCATCGGATGCTCTCCACCAAATGTCTGGGCAAACTTTGCTATTCGGCAACAATCGGTTACCACATCACAAAGCACATCTGCTCCTTGCGCATTATCAGAAATCAGCATGACGCCCAATCCTTTCGCAAAAATCACCTTCGGAAGCTTTCCTTTTGCCGAATTATAGTCCTCAATTTTTGTTTGAATATCTTCTAAAAATGCTGCAGGATCTCCGGCATATTGCGTGTAGATATAGGCAGAATTAGCATAAACAATACCATCCGGGGTAAACGGGTTGGCGATCGAAGGATAGTTTTTCTCATCCAGGTAGAAATCCAGCAAGGTATTATTCACCAACTTAACCGTTTTCAGTCCTTCACCCGACACCATCATACGCACAGCCGGTATTACTTTGGCTGCATCGGCCGATACGGGCAGGTCTTCAAGTGGAGCTTCCACGCCGAATGCAGCATCCAGCTTTCCAATCAAATCATCGTAAATTTCCTTAATCTCTGCAATTGAGTTAGCACCAACAAAAACCCCGTGATTTTGGAGTAGGATCACTGCAGGTTCTTTGCCTTTTTGCTCCCGATAGTCTAAAACAGCTTTTTCAACTACCTTAAACAAGATATAGCCGGGATCTTCATACGGGACATATAAAACATCGTCTCCGAAAACCTCCGCTGTCTTCTCCGCTGCCTGTTTACTGCACATCAGCCCGTTCACCTTTGTTGAATGTGTGTGAACGATAAACTTATAATCAATCAGGTTGTGCAGAGAAGTCTCAACTGAAGGACGGCGGCCTTTTTCCGGCTCGAGCCGACTTCTCAGCAAATCATTTTTAATTTCCTCTTCGCGTTGTAAAACCTCGGATGAATAACTTTTTGTGTTGATTTCGTTTAACTGTTTACGATCTAATTTTGCGAAACCAGCTTCGCTAATCGTCGATAAGCTAAAACCGCTAGCTTTTACCCTTAAGCAATCGGCGTTTTTATAGGAAGTATTACCGCCTCCTGCCAGTACGAAATCTTTCTGTTTGCCATAAAACTGCGAGATCTCGACTAAGTCTTTTATTCCTTGTTCCATAAGTTTGAAAATTCCTGTATTTTTTGGTTTGATTTTATTTGATTTCTTTATTGGCCACTTATAAACTTCTTAATCACCGCATTTCCCAACGCAATAAATTCATCGCGCTTTTCGATTTTAGCTTTACCATGCTTATTGAGATAGCCTTTCCCGCCCTTCACAATCAAATATTGGTGAGCCGCTATCACACATGCTCCTTCGTAGCCGATCTTCTTCATGGCAGGACTCAGATCTTTACCGTCGCCACCATAAACTGTTATTGGGTCAAGTTTGGGTGTATTGTGCTCCGTCCCGAAGGTAATAACAAAGCCCCGATCATTGAAAAATTTAACGAATTCTTCCATGATCTCGGGTTTATTGCGCCCGGGGATCAATTCCAGCATGTAGACATCTTTTGCCACCAGTTGCTCGTATAGCTTTTCGAAATCCCCTTCAAAATCGGTAAACTCTCCCTTGGGATTATCAAGCAATACCGGATAACAAGGAATACCACCTGCCTGAATGATCAGCTCTTTAACCTGCTCAAGGCTTAAGAAAGCTTTATCATCTTCCGGGACGAAAGCCTTTCCACCAGACTTTAGCAGATTGCCGCGAATCTCGTTTTCAAGTCCTGCAAAATCGCTCATATCCGATTTTGGTTCTTTCCCGGAAAACAGTTTCGTAAAGAAATCCTTCTGTGCATCTTCCGACGGAAATTTGGAGGCCACGGCCTCACGCAGTGCTTTAGCTATATGCCTTTCACGCAACAAATTTTTGGCGTATTCTGCCTTCATTTCCTCAAAAGTGAATGAAAATCCGGCATTCAACTCATCCAAAAAAGTATTCAATTTTTCAATCATTTGGGCGGTTTGCCTGTTACTTTCATCCTGAACCTGAAACAGACGGGCAACCATATCCGCATTTAGACGAACAGGATAACGTAAACCCTTCCCGCTAAAATAGGTACGACCGGGATTATTGGGATCATTCACCCGAACGCCTGCAGCCTGCAAGTCCTTTTGCAAGCTCATAAATTCAATGTTGAACAAGGGAAAAATCTGCCTTTGCTTTGCTAATGTGTTAAACTCGTCGTAGCCATCGGTTGTGTAGAAATCGTTGATCCCCAGCACATCTACATCCTCCTCCTGCGCCATATTAAACGGCTGAGCGATTTGTGTAAAAGCACTGAAAGAATACGGTGTATGAAAATGCCCGTTGACCTGGAGAACATCCGGATTAAAATCTCCGACCATTGCCATTAGCTGCTCCGGCTTCGGGTATTTTGCAAATACTGAAGTAGCCATAAGTTTGATTTTTAGTATTGTATAAGGTTTGTCTTACAATACTAACGAATCTAATCCGGATAGCTATCCTTGGGTGTCCTGCTTAAAAACAAGATCAATTGTGATATATTGAGTTTAAGTCTTTCTGCTTCACTCTTGCACTCTGAAATTCGCCATAACCATCAATCGTTAGGCCACAATAGAAATGGCCATTATCTACAAAAAGACAGAACCGGCCTGTGAGTAAATCCTGAAGATTGTCATGAACCTGACTCTGGCCTATTCAAAAGATAAAAAAAGCCCATTGAGACTCTAATGATTGCATCAAGATCCTTCGCCAAGGAGGAAAACATGACAAAACAATTGATTTTGAAGGTGGCCATAGGTTTGGCTTTCAAAGAAAAAGGGAGGCTCACATGAACCTCCCTTTATTGTAAGTTTTCAACCGTTATGCGTTTTGAGCGCAATACTGGTCAATCATTTCAATATGCTTTTGTTTCTCCTCAACACTCAGAAAACTTCCGGCAAACGAATTCTTTGCTAACTGGGCTACCTCATCTTTATTGAGCAATAAAGAATCGGCAACAGCCAACAAGTTTTCATTGATATAACCACCAAAATAAGCCGGATCGTCTGAATTAACAGTCACCACCAAGCCTTTATGCAACATCTTCTTTAAGGGATGCTCTTCCATATGGCTAATAACCTGCAAGGCTTTGTT
>NZ_JBZQJF010000153.1:0-2970 GCF_059905295.1 Mangrovibacterium sp. | reverse complement strand
GAAAGTGTTCAGTCTCAGTTACCAGTCCTAGAGAGCTGAAACCCGGAACTCGTAACTCGCAACTTGGAACTTGGAACTTGAAAGATTGCCGCGTCCTCCTGCGTCGTCCTCGCAATGACGGAACCCGGAACCCGCAACTTGGAACTTAAAACTCGAAACTTAAAACTTCAGGATTAACGATTGCCAATTATTGATTAACGATTAACGATTAACGATTGAGTAACCAGCAACACCCCTGACCTATAAACGGGTAACTATAACAGCAACTTGGAACTTGGAACTTGGAACTTGGAACTTGGAACTTGAAACTTGGAACTCGAAACTCGAAACTTTAACGATTGCGTTTCTTACTTCTACATTTCTCATTTGTTATTCGATATTCGTTATTCCAACTCTTCATTTTGGTTTGTAATTTCAGAAAACATACCTATTTCTTGTAATTATTACAGTCTAATCGATACCAATCTGTCAACCAATAACAATTCAAGCCATATCATCCTTAAACCCGCACCTCATGAAGCATTTGAATTACCTGGTGACTTTCGTGTTAATCGTGTACGCTGCAACAGCTGTAGCACAAAGCACCGAAGGCTTTGATCAGCACAAAGCATTTAATCCGAACTTGTTGACTTCGCCGGAATCGCCTTACCGCAGTGCCAGCGGAATTCCTGCAGCCAGCTACTGGCAAAACAAGGCCGACTATCAAATTAAAGCCGAACTGGACACCGTTACCAACAGCATTACTGCCAGCATGACTTTGACCTATACCAATAACAGTCCGGACGACTTGTCGTTTCTGTGGCTCGAGCTGGGTCAAAACCTCTTTAAGGAAGGGTCGATCGGAAGTCTTAGCCAAGGTGCAAAAACCGATGCCGGTGGTTTTCAGTTTCAATCGGTGAAAATCGGCAATCAGGATGCAGACTACAAGATTAACGATACCAGAATGCAAATTCGTTTGGCTCAGCCAGTCGCTGCCAAAGGTGGAAATATTCAAATAACCTTTAAATACTCCTTTAAAATCAGTCCTGATCAGTTCAGAACCGGTTTAGTGAAAACGCAAAAAGGTACGATTTACGATGTTGCACAGTGGTATCCCCGCATGTGCGTTTACGACGATATTCGGGGATGGAACACACTTCCCTATCAAGGGTCGGGAGAATTTTACTGTGAGTACGGCGATTTCAATTACGAGGTCACCTTACCGGCCGACTTAATTGTTGTTGGCTCCGGAGAGATGACCAATCCGGAAGACGTGTTAACCCGCAAACAGCAGGCCCGACTGAAAAAAGCAGCGAACAGTGACGAGACACAGTTCATCATTACTCCTGAAGAAGTAGGCACCAAAGCGGCACGCCCGAAAAGCAATGGTACCTTGACCTGGAAATTCAAGATGACCAACAGCCGTGATGTAGCCTGGGCGGCTTCGAAAGCTTACGTTTGGGATGCAGCAAAAATTAATCTTCCCGAAGGAAAAACAGCGTTGGCCATGTCGGTTTACCCGCTTGAAAGTGTTGGCGACACAGCCTGGAGCCGTTCAACGGAATATCTGAAACATTCCATCGAACACTTCTCTGATCGTTGGTTTCCCTACCCTTACCCGGTTGCCATTAACATTGCCGGACCGGTTGGAGGAATGGAATATCCCGGTTTGTGCTTCTGCAGCTGGAAATTCAACTCTGCCAAGGTAACCTACTTTGTTACAGCCCACGAAATCGGGCACAACTGGTTCCCCATGATTGTTGGGTCAAACGAACGTCGCTTTGCCTTTATTGACGAAGGATTCAACACCTTCATCGATATTTATGCACAGGAAGATTTCAATAACGGTGAATTCGCTCCCAAACGGGACGGCGAATATGATCCGGAGAATAAAAATCCGTCACGCGACCTGGTGTCTTACCTGACTCGCCCCGATGCTGAAGCTGTCATCAACCTCGCAGACGTTCTTCAACGTCAATATTCACACACGCTGAGTTACTACAAATCAGCACATGGTCTGGTCATGCTGCGTGAATACATCCTGGGAGCCGATCGGTTTGATTATGCCTTCCGTGAGTTCATCCGGCAATGGGCTTTTAAACACCCGGCGCCAAACGACTTCTTCCGAGCAATGAACAATGCCAGCGGGGAAGATCTCAACTGGTACTGGAATGAATGGTACGATCAAACCTGGACGCTGGACCAAGCGGTAACAGGCGTAAACTATGTGGACAACGAACCAACCAAAGGGTCGCAAATCATGGTGGAAAACCTCCGACAAATGGTGATGCCGGTAAAACTGAAGATTAAAGAAGAAAGCGGTAAAGAAACCGTTGTAAAACTACCTGTGGAGATCTGGCAACACGGAGGTAAATACACCTACAACTTTGCATCGACCAGCCGGATTATCTCGGTGGATGTTGATCCGGAAATGGAGTTACCCGATGTTGACGATTCAAACAACCACTGGCACACAACCGATCCTTCGATCAGTCGCAAGTAAGAATTCTTTCCATTACAATAATAAGAAGATGAGGGGGCCGTCAGCATTGATGGCCCTTTCTTATTTGCAGACTTTAGGGATCCGATCTTTTGAATAGATGGATCCCAATATATTTCTATAATGATTGAAGGATAGATGGGAAGGATTGAAAGCTACAAGGAGTTAGCCCATCGGGCTTCAACATCAATAGAAAAACGCCCACCTTCGGATATCACGATGCTGGGCGAAGAGAAAAGATTGCCGCGTCCTCCTGCGTCGTCCTCGCAATGACGAATCCGGAACTTGAAAATTAAAATCTGAAACTTTCAGGAATAACGATTGAGTGAACAGCAACCAGCAACATCCCCTGACCTATAAACGGGTAACTATACCCGTAACCCGAAACTCGAAACTTGGAACTTGAACGATTGCGCTTTCTTACTTCTACATTTCGAAATACGAAACTCGATGCTAAGAACCTTGGGAGATCGGACAATATAAAAATAGCT
>NZ_JBZQJF010000152.1:0-5629 GCF_059905295.1 Mangrovibacterium sp. | reverse complement strand
TACAACACAGCAAGCTTGCCCAATGTGGGTGCCGATTGTTGAGAATAATGAGATAGGAAACGTCGGAGCTGACTACTTTATTAAGAAAGATCTGGATCAGCTTTTTCAGCACGATCCGGAGATTGATACGCTTATTTTGGGCTGTACTCATTATCCGCTTTTAATTGATAGTATTCGGCAGTATTTGCCCAAACCGGATGTTGAGATTGTTGAACAAGGAAAAATTGTTGCTGCCAGCTTGATTGATTACCTGGTGCGGCATCCTGAAATCGACTCACGATGTTCCAAACAGGGAAAACTCGATTATCTGACTACCGAGCAAGTTGAACTATTTGAAACCCGTGCCGGGCAGTTTATGTTGCAGGATGTAAAGGCACAAAAGATTCATCTTTAATCTTTAAGCTTGTTATCCCGAAATGGTTTCTCTGCAGGTCATCCGTAGACAGAGACAGGCTTTTAATTTTTTGTTTAAGCTTCTAAAAATGAAAAAGCGAAGGCTCAACCGTAGGAACCTTCGCTGTATGCTATTTGTCGGTGTTGATATGCTACCACAACTTTGCCGGATAAACTCCTGCTTCTGTCAGTTTTTTGATTTGTTCAACCACGAAAGCTTTATCTTCCGGGTAAGTTACCCCAAACCAAGGAGAATCGGCGGATAGTACTTTGGTATTAACCTCCCCCGATTTAATCAACTCGAAAACGACACTTGGGATATAGAACTCCGATTTCGGGAGATCCATTTTTTCATTCAGAAAAGCTTTAAACTGGCTTTCCAAATGCTCAAAAAGGCTGGGGTGAAAGCCCCAAAAATTCATTGACGCAGGTGTATTGTCGGCTACTTCCACGAATGAACTGTTTTCATCCTCAAAAACAATTACTTCACCTTCGCGTCGAATTTTGTGGCGTTCAGTTATCTCGACCAGATTTTCATGCTCGTCGGTTTTACAAATGCCACGGCTAACAGTGCCGTTTTCCGACAGGGTGTTTTTAATCAGGTACCCAACCATGCTGTAAGTGCTTGTGGATACTTGTGTACTAAAGAAATCAGCCATACACTGAAAGGCTTGCGCACCGTAAAAATCATCGGCATTAATGGCTGCAAAAGGCTCGTTAATCACTTCTTTGGCCATGAGGATGGCGTGACCGGTTCCCCAGGGTTTTTCGCGTCCATCAGGGCAAGTATAGCCCTCGGGGAGCTTGGTCAGTTCCTGGAAAACGTATTCAACTTCAATTTTACCTTTTAGCTTTTCATCGAAACGCTCTTTGAAGGCCTCAGCAAAACTTTGGCGGATAACAAAAACAACTTTGCCAAAGCCGGCACGAATAGCATCGTATACTGAATATTCGAGAATTGTTTCACCGTTTGGTCCGAAGGGATCAATTTGTTTCAATCCGCCATAGCGGCTTCCCATGCCTGCCGCCAGGATTAGTAGTGTTGGTTTCATATAAATTTTGATCGGTTACCGGCTATTTTACTTCTTCAGCTTCAGGGCTCTCTTTGTACCAGCTTGCGTAAGTGCTGTAAGCATTTGCAATGCGGTGCAGCTCATTTTCGGCTAAATCGGGGCTTAGCGACTTAATTTTCCGGGCCGGAATACCAGCATATACACTGTTGCTTTCAACATAAGTACCTTTTGTTACAACTGAGCCGGCAGCGATAATGGTATTGTCATTCACCACGGCGTCGTCCAATACAACTGCATTCATGCCAACCATGACGTGGTTTTTGATGGTACAGCCATGGATAATTGCACCGTGAGCAATGATGACATCGTCTCCGATATTGGTAGGCGATTTTTGATAGGTGGCGTGAATAACAGCACAATCCTGAACATTGGTGTTGTTACCAATCCGGATTGAATGGACATCGCCACGAATAACTGCACTATACCATACACTGCAATCTTTTCCCATTTCTACATCGCCTATAATAGCTGCATTTTCAGCTAAAAAGCAATTGTCTCCAAACTTTGGAGTTTTTCCTTTAAGTGTTCTTATGAATGCCATTATCTGTACTCATTTTAAATTGATTTGTAAAGATAACAAACCCTCTAAATATTGAACATGATCTTGATAAGCTTATTAATAAATGGTTATTTTTGCTAGGGAACAAAAAGAGCGCGCGGGGTACGATAAGTCTGAGAACTGTTAATTTATTACTTTTAAGACCTCTTTTTTTGAAATCCATAAGCATTATTGTAGGTATCTAAAATATTTATTACATGAAAGACGCAAAAGTTATAGAACTTGAAGAAGTTACTATCAGGTTCTCCGGAGACTCGGGGGATGGGATGCAGTTAACCGGAACATTGTTCTCGGATGCTTCTGCATTATTTGGGAATGATATTTCAACCTTCCCGGACTATCCTTCAGAAATCCGCGCGCCTCAGGGTACTGTTGGAGGAGTATCCGGCTTCCAGGTTCAGTTTGGTCAAAAGCAAATTAATACACCGGGTGATTTTGCCCATGTGTTAGTTGCGATGAATCCGGCAGCTATAAAGGCGAATGCTAATTTTATGAATCCGGGCGGGACAATCGTTTATGATGCGGATTCATTTACTCAAAAAAACTTTGACAAAGCTAATTTTAAAACCGACGATCCATTTACCGAATGCGAACTGCATGATTATTTCAAAATTCCGGTGCCAATTACAAGCCTGACACGCGAAAGTTTGAAAGATTACGGTTTGGATAATAAATCAATTCTTCGAAGCAAGAACATGTTCGCTTTGGGGTTGGTATGCTGGATGTTTGGTCGTCCGCTCGACTACATTGAAGAATACTTGAAGAAGAAATTCGCCAAAAAACCGTTGGTTGTCGAAACGAACCTGAGGGTGTTGCATGATGGTTATAATTACGGTATGAACATGCAGCACATGACTCCGCGGTATATTGTGCATGCTGCTGCTATTGAACGGGGAACTTACCGGAACATCAATGGTAACAATGCTACAGCTTGGGGATTGTTAGCTGCAGCAGAGAAAGCTGGTTTGAACTTATTCCTGGGTTCTTATCCTATTACACCGGCTACTGATGTGTTAACGGCTTTGGCAGCAAGAAAAGATTTGGGCGTGAAAACCTTCCAGGCTGAAGATGAAATTGCCGGTATTTGTACCGCTATTGGTGCGGCTTTTGCCGGTGACCTGGCTGTTACTTCAACTTCAGGTCCTGGTTTTGCATTAAAATCCGAAGCACTTGGCCTCTCTGTTATGACAGAGCTTCCCTTGGTTGTTGTGAATGTACAACGCGGTGGTCCGTCAACAGGTTTACCAACAAAAACAGAGCAGTCAGATTTGTTGCAAACGCTTTATGGCCGTAATGGTGAAAGCCCGATTGTTGTGTTGGCAGCAAGTACGCCATCCGATTGTTTCTACTATGCCTACTTGGCGGCTAAAATTGCCGTAGAACGCATGGTCCCTGTGGTATTGCTGACTGACGGTTTCTTAGGAAACGGTAGCGAACCCTGGCGTATTCCTTCAATGAGCGAATTGCCGTCGATTACACCACGAATTGCAAAAGATAAAGATAGTTTCCAACCCTATAAACGCGATGAAAAAACTTATGCCCGTGAATGGGCTGTTCCCGGAATGGAAGGTTTCCAACATCGTGTAGGAGGTTTGGAGAAAAATTTAAGTGGTTCTGTTAGTCACGATCCTGAAAACCACCAAAAGAACACGGAATATCGTGCCGAAAAAGTAGAGCGCGTGGTCGAAATGTTACCGGAACTGGAAGTTTGCGGTGATGAGGAAGGAGACTTGTTGGTTGTGAGCTGGGGTGGCACTTATGGTCATACGCTGAGTGCTGTTCGTGATCTTAGAGTTGAAGGGAAAAGTGTTTCATTAGCGCACTTTAATTTCATCAAGCCACTTCCAAAGAATACAAAAGAAGTTTTCAGCAAGTTTAAAAAGATCGTTGTTTGTGAGTTAAACATGGGACAGTTTGCTGGTTATTTGCGCGACAAGATCCCTGGATTCACTTACCACCAGGTGAACAAGATGAAAGGGTTACCATTCACCGTAAAAGAGCTGACCCAAAACTTTAATCAATTACTGGAGGACTAATAAATGGCTGAATTCAATTATACTGCAAAAGATTTTAAGAGTGAAAACGAGGTTCGCTGGTGTCCCGGTTGTGGAGACTATGCGATTATGAATTCCGTTCAGCGTACCATGGCAGAGATGAATATTCCGCACGAAAAATTCGCGGTAATCTCCGGTATTGGCTGTTCTTCTCGTTTCCCCTATTATATGAGTACTTACGGTTTCCACTCAATTCACGGTCGTGCCTCGGCTATTGCTTCGGGAGTGAAAACTGCAAACCCAGATCTGAATGTTTGGGTAATTACAGGTGATGGCGATGCTATGGCCATTGGAGGTAACCACTTCATTCATTTGGTGCGTCGTAACATTGATTTGAACCTGGTTCTTTTCAATAACAAAATTTACGGATTGACGAAAGGTCAGTATTCTCCAACTTCTGATCGCGGTGTTGTTACAAAAACGTCGCCTTTCGGAACTGTTGAAGATCCTTTCGTACCTGGTCAGTTGGTATTGGGAGCCAGTGGTAACTTCTTTGCCCGTGCAGTCGACAGTAATGTGAAACACACCCAGGAGGTGCTGAAATTAGCTGCTCAGCATAGTGGTACTTCGGTTGTGGAAGTGTTGCAAAACTGTGTGATCTTCAACGATGGTATTCACGAAGAAATTGCTGATCCGAAATATCGTAACGAACGTCAGTTATTCCTTGAAGATGGTAAACCAATGGTTTTTGGTAACGACAAGGAAAAAGGTTTAGTTTTCGATAATAAAGGGAAATTGAAAGTTGTTACAATCGGGCAAGATGGTTATACCCTTGATGATATTCTGGTTCACGATGCAAAATCGGTTGACCCAACTTTACACCTGGCATTAATCAACATGTCGTTGCCTGAATTCCCGGTTGCCATGGGGGTTATTCGCAGTGTTGATGCTCCGATCTATGATCAGGAAGTTGCGAAACAGATCGAAACAGTACAAGCGACTCGTAAAATTACGAATGTCGACGAACTGTTACGTTCAGGTAACACCTGGGAAGTTGATGAAGAATCAAGTAGCGATCCGGTACCGTTCTTCCTGAAAAAATGTCCTTTGAAACAAATGTAAGACGTAAAATATATGTTTCAGAAAAGGAGGCTTCGGCCTCCTTTTTTTGTAAGTCAATTGCTTGATTCGGAATTCAAGGCTCCTTGCAGAGATCATCCTGCCTTTTTCTATGTCGGACTGATTTTACTTTTTGTCTCTTGTTTTACTCTACGTTCTTTCCTGTTGATTCCCTGGAACCAGGTCTGTTTTTTGTTTTTACTCCCCTTCTTGTTCCGGTTTGCCACTCTACGCATCGGTGAACCGTCAAAACAGGACCCGGTTGCGGTCGTACGCTTTGGTAAACTACAACCGGAGAACCGGTTTGCTACTTCACGCCGGCGTAATCCTATCCCGGTAAACAGGTTTGCCACTCTACGCATCGGTAGACCGTCAACAAGAGAACCAGTTTGCGGTCGTACGCGTCGGTAATCCACAACCGGAGAACCGGTTTGCTACTTCACGCCGGGGTAATCCTATCCCGGTAAACAGGTTTGCCACCTTACGCATTG
>NZ_JBZQJF010000151.1:0-15500 GCF_059905295.1 Mangrovibacterium sp. | reverse complement strand
CCGTCGGCATCCAGAACATAGGCAACACCACCGGACATACCAGCACCGAAGTTGCGTCCTGTTTTTCCAAGGATAATGGCTTTACCACCAGTCATATATTCACAACCGTGATCACCGATTCCTTCAACAACCACCTGGGCACCTGAGTTACGTACGCAGAAGCGCTCACCGGCTACACCGCGAATGTAAGCTTCGCCACCTGTTGCTCCATAGAAGCATACGTTACCGACGATGATATTCTTTTCAGGAACAAACTGAGCTTGTTTATTTGGATAGATGGCTAAGTGACCACCTGACAAACCTTTTCCAAAGTAGTCGTTCGCATCACCTTCAACTTCCAGTTCAATTCCTTTACACATAAATGCTCCGAACGATTGACCGGCAGAACCTGTCAGCTTAAAGTGAATCGTTCCGTCAGGTAAGCCTTCGCCTTTGTATACTTTAGTTACCTCGTGTGAAAGAACAGTACCTACACTACGGTTGATATTAATAATCGGGAATTCAGCATAAACCTTCTCACCTGTTTTAATGGATTTCTGGGCAGCTTCAACAAACTTCCAGTCCAGAATTTCATCCATTTGGTGATCTTGTTCTTTCGTTTTATACAGACCTTGATCAGCTCCGATGGTCTCTTTAAACAGAATCGGGCTTAAATCCAGGTTTTTATATTTCCAGTGATCAACATCCTCTTTAAATTTAAGACATTGAGACTGACCAATCATCTCGTTGATGTTACGGAATCCAAGCTCTGCCATAATCTCACGCAATCCTTCAACCAGGAACTTGAAGAAGTTAACAACGTGATCCGGATTTCCGGTGAATTTCTCACGTAATTCTTCGCGTTGTGTTGCTACCCCTACCGGGCAAGTATTGCTATGACACTTTCGCATCATGATACAACCT
Organism: Mangrovibacterium sp.; assembly: GCF_059905295.1. Classification (NCBI taxonomy): domain Bacteria; kingdom Pseudomonadati; phylum Bacteroidota; class Bacteroidia; order Marinilabiliales; family Prolixibacteraceae; genus Mangrovibacterium; species Mangrovibacterium sp. Next base: position 14,597 of record NZ_JBZQJF010000151.1, on the reverse strand, counting down.
TCAACAACCAGGGCTGCTGTAGCCACACCCCACTCTTCGGCGCCCAACAAAGTTGCGATAGCCAAGTCCCGTGAAGTTTTCATCTGACCGTCAGACTGAACAGTGATCCGGTTGCGTAAGCGGTTGCGCACCAGGGTCTGATGTGTTTCCGACAACCCAAGTTCCCAAGGTAAACCAGCATGTTTTACCGAGCTTAAAGGCGATGCACCCGTACCTCCGTCAAATCCGGAGATCAAGACAGCATCAGCTTTTGCTTTACACACACCGGCAGCAACAGTACCAACACCTGTTTCAGAAACCAGCTTCACATTGACACGAGCATCACGGTTACTGTTTTTCAGGTCAAAGATCAACTGAGCCAAGTCCTCAATCGAGTAAATATCGTGGTGAGGAGGAGGTGAAATCAAACCTACTCCAGGGGTTGATCCACGTACACGACCAATCCATCCGTTTACTTTATGTCCCGGAAGCTGACCACCTTCACCAGGCTTCGCTCCCTGAGCCATTTTAATTTGAAGTTCTTTGGCCATGCTCAGGTAATAGCTGTTTACACCAAAACGTCCTGATGCAATCTGCTTTGTCGCTGAACACATATCATCACCATTCGGCAACTTCGTGTAACGGATCGGGTCTTCACCGCCTTCACCTGAGTTCGATTTTGAACCGATACGGTTCATGGCGATAGCCAAAGTTGTATGTGCTTCCCATGAAATAGAACCGAACGACATGGCACCTGTAGCAAAACGCTTCAGGATGTTCTCAGCTGGTTCAACTTCATCAATTGAAATGGAATCACGATCAGAGTTGAAGTCCATCAATCCACGCAGCGTAAATGCCGCTTTTGTTTGATCATCAACAACCTGACAATATTGTTTATAAGCACTGTAATCGTTCTTGCGTGTTGCATTTTGCAGCAAGTTCACAGCCTTTGGCGACAACAAGTGACGTTCACCACCAACACGCCAGTGATAGTCACCCCCCGGATCCAATACTTTCGATCCACCCAAGCGTGTTGGGAAACCCTGACGGTGACGGGTTAATGCTTCTTTTGCAATGTCGTCTAATGAAAGACCTTGAATACGGCTTACTGTACCGGTGAAATACTTGTCAACCACTTCGGAATTGATACCGAGGATTTCGAAGATCTGTGCACCTTGATAAGATTGCAATGTTGAGATACCCATTTTAGAGAAGATCTTCAACAAACCACCATTAACAGCTTTAATATAGTTTTTAACAGCTTTCTCCGGTGTCAGATCACCCAGAACACCATCGTTAGCCATTTGCTTGAGGGTATCGAGAGCCATATAAGGGTTAACAGCTGAAACACCATAGCCTAACAACACAGCCAGGTGATGAGTTTCACGAACATCACCAACTTCCATAATAATGTCAGCCTTACCACGTTTTCCGATTCGGATCAAATGGTGGTGTACTGCAGAGGCTGCCAAGACAGAAGGAATAGGTGCGTGATCTGTACTTACTGAGAAGTCAGACAACAAGATGATTGAGTAACCTTCGTCGATTGCATCTTCAACGTAAGTACACAAACGATCCAGTTTTTTCTCCAAGGTTCCTTCCTTACCGTCAGCATGGAAAACAATGCTGATTTTTTTGGTTTGGAAGTGCGTATGATCCACATAGCTCAACTTCACCAACTGCTCGTTAGTCAAGATCGGTTGTGGAATAGCAATACGGCGACAGTGTTCCGGAGATTCTGTCAGGATATTTTTGAAACCACCAACGTAAGTTCGCAAGTCCATAACGATACGCTCGCGAATCGGGTCAATTGGCGGGTTAGTAACCTGCGCAAATAATTGTTTGAAATAATGCGACAACAAAACAGGACGATCAGACAATACTGCCAGTGGGTTATCAGCACCCATTGAACCAATTGCTTCTTTACCGGTTTCAGCCATCGGCTTCAGCAACACTTCCAGCTCTTCGTGTGTGAAACCGAAAGTTTTCTGACGCTTAAACAAGGTTTTTTGATCCGGCTCTCTCAATTCCAAATCCGGAATTGATGGCAGATCATCCAGGTAAGTCATATTATTTTTCACCCAGTCACCATAAGGCTGACGGGAGATAATATCGCCTTTAACTTCTTCATCAGAGATAATGCGTCCTTGTTCGAGGTCAGCAACAAACATTTTACCTGGTTGCAGACGACCACGGATTTTCACTTTGGAATGATCAACATCCAAAGCACCTGATTCTGATGACATGATCAACATATCATCATCAGTAACGCAATAACGAGAAGGACGTAATCCATTACGGTCAAGCGTAGCCCCTACAAGAACACCATCGGTGAAACATACAGAAGCAGGACCATCCCAAGGCTCCATCATGGCAGAGTGGAATTCATAGAATTCTTTTTTCTTCGGATCCATATGCGGATCGTTTTGCCATGCTTCCGGAATCAACAGCATCATTACCTGAGGCAATGAACGTCCACTTAACACCAACATCTCGATAGCCATATCCAGGTTGGCACTATCAGAGGCTTTCAAGTCGCAAATCGGGAAAATCATTTCCAACTCTTCGCGAGTAAACATGGTAGATTCCAGCAGTGCTTCACGGGCACGCATCCAGTTCACGTTACCTTTATTGGTATTGATCTCACCATTGTGAGCAATATAACGGAACGGTTGTGCTAATTTCCACGAAGGGAACGTATTTGTAGAGAAACGCGAGTGTACCAAAGCGATAGCACTTACAGCTAACGGATTGGTTAAATCTTTAAAGTATAATGTTACCTGTTCGGTTGTCAACTGACCTTTATATATAATGGTCTTATAAGAACAGGAAATAATATTCAATCCATCGTAACCTATACCTGCAACTGATTCACGAGTCAAACGCTCAGTGTATTTACGGAATACGAAAAGCTTACGATCAAACTCTTCGACTGACATATCAGCCGGTTTACCGATAAATAATTGTTGCACGTAAGGTTCTGTAGCACGAGAGTCACGGCCCAGATCAGAGTTGTCAACAGGGACTTTACGATAGCCCAGAAACGGCAACCCAAATTTATTCAGGTTGCGGGTAATAATATCCTTACATTCCGATCGTTTTCGGTCGTCCATAGGGAAGAAAATCATGGCTACACCATATTCACCGAATCCGGGAAGTTTGATTCCATCCTTCGGGCATTCTTCCATAAACAATTCATGAGGGATCTGAATCAAAATACCAGCTCCATCCCCACTCTTAATATCATATCCGGTACCACCCCGATGTTCCATGCGCGCTAACATAGCCAAAGCATCAGACAGCACACGATGTTGCTTCCGACCCTTCAGGTTAGCTACGAATCCAATCCCACAGCTACCGTGTTCAAATTCAGAGCGATATAAGCCCTGTTGTTTGGGAGTTTCTAACTGCATCTTTTATACATTTTTATTTTAATCACCTAAGTCTTGCGTACGCCCCAAGACACAACAAAATCACTGAATCCACAACAGTGATTTAAAATTATAAGCAAAACCCGCGAAAATCTTACGAAGTGAAAGCAAAAATAGCCATAAAAGGAATATAAAACAACGTCGACTTCTAAAAAAGCTGCTCAAAAACACAGCCTCTACGCTTTACTTTTACAATTAAATTCCATAATAAAGTGAAATCGAACTACTTATATCCTCACCAAAGCCCGGTTGTTAACGTTATCGAAATGTGAAATATAACGAACAATTAACAGACCTACACTATTTTAGCAAGTTCTCGATCGCCTGGTCAACCTGTCCAAAGTCGAACTGCGAAATAACAGCATTCATCTTTGCTTCAATCTCCGACAAACACAAATTCCCCACACTGCCTGCATGAGTATGATTCACCTCGCGGGTAGGTTCGTACTGACCGGCCTGGATTTCCATCCCTACCTTCTTATAGGCATCCCGAAAAGGCACGCCTTCAATCACCATTTTGTTTACGTCTTCTACACTATAAACAAACTTGTACCGGTCGTCATCCAATATATTATTAGTAATACTGATTTCACTCAACGCAAAATCAGCAATCTCCAAACAATTTTTCAAATCCTTAAACGATGGCAAAAACGCCTCCTTCACAATTTGCAAGTCGCGGAAGTATCCACTCGGGAGGTTATTAATCATCAAGGTAATTTCGGTAGGCATTGCCTGTATCTTATTACAATGCGAACGTAACAATTCGAAAACATCCGGATTCTTTTTGTGAGGCATGATACTCGACCCGGTTGTTAACTCGTCGGGCAGCTTCACAAATCCAAAGTTCTGGCTCATATACAAACAAACATCGTAAGCCATTTTTGACAAGGTTGCTGCAATGGACGACAAAGCAAAAGCAACGATCTTTTCCATCTTACCACGTCCCATCTGTGCATAAACTACATTGTAGTTCATTTGCTCGAAACCTAATAAATCAGTTGTCAGTTGACGATCCAACGGAAAGGAAGATCCGTATCCGGCAGCAGAGCCCAGCGGGTTTTGATTCGCAACCCGATATGCCGCATGTAATAATATAAAGTCATCAACCAAACTTTCGGCATAAGCACTAAACCATAAACCAAACGACGAGGGCATAGCTACTTGCAAATGCGTATAGCCCGGCATCAAATAGTCTTTATATTTATCGGCCTGCTTAATTAAGGTTTGAAACAGTTGACTGCCCAACTCCACAATTTCGCGCAACTCATGACGAGCAAACAGTTTGAGATCGACCAGAACCTGATCATTCCGGGAACGACCGCTATGAATTTTCTTACCGATATCACCCAACTTATTTGTGAGCATTGTTTCAACCTGAGAATGAACATCCTCAATACCATCTTCAATCACAAAATCTCCGGAAGCTGCCTTTTTATAAATTGCTTTCAACTCAGCCAGCAATTGACCCAACTCTTCCTCCGGCAACAAACCAATCTTAGACAACATCGTTCCGTGAGCCATTGAGCCCAACACATCAAAAGGTGCCAAATACAAGTCCAACTCCCGATCTTTTCCAACCGTAAAATCTTCTATTAGTTTATTGACAGCATATCCTTTGTCCCAAAGTTTCATTTTGTAAGATTTTTGGCCAAATATACTCAATAATATTATTAAAGAAGACTCTTTAACTACCATCCCAAAATCAAACCAGGACATCCGGTATCACGAAGAAAAAATACGGGACACAAACAATACTTAACAATTACATCCAAAAACAATCATCAATCTCCTTCACCCCTAAAACATCCAAGCCTAATTTTTAAAAAAGACAGTTTTCCCGAGCTACCCCCCTTCATCACCCCTACTCAAATCCAAATCACAAAACAGTAACTTATGACCTCCATAAGCGTAAAAACCTAGGTCTTACCAGAAAAGAGAATAAAGACTAACAGATTTGAATTTTCATTTTCACCAAACAAAACTGATTTAAATAACAATTAGCTCCTTTTTTATCGTTTTTACATCCTTTTGATAGTAAATCAAGCTCAAAATGGACCTTTAGCCCAATCGTATGTTAATTTTATATTAATTCGAAACCACCCCCTATTTTTTCATACCCCCTCATTCAAAAACATATCTACATTTGAAACGGAGACAAAAATGAATGGGGACCCTTTCGAAAATTTAGAGCATTTTAAAAGATCACACGTTAAAGCAAGACCGAACAAAATTATTTATTAAAGTTCAGTTAAACCCTTAATTATTTAAACATGAAAAAGACTTTAAATGCATTGGTAGTTTTTGGTCTGTTGACCATTTTTGCTTTAAACGTTCAAGCACAAGATGAAGCCGCAAGCTCTTCATGGGACACAGGCTTAGACATTTACTCAAGTTACATCTGGCGTGGTGCTAAATTTGGATCAGGTCCTGCTTTCCAACCCTATGTAGAATTCAGTACAGGTGATTTTGCATTAGGAGCATGGGGATCTGTTAGTTCTTCAACTGACGAAAGTCTGGAAATGGACCTTTATGCTAGCTATTCTGCTGGTCCTGTTTCATTAACAGTAACTGATTACTACTTCGGTGGTGATTGGACTAGCTACAAGTACAACCACTACCTGGAACCAAGCTTAGGCCTTAGCGCAGGTAATTTCTCATTTACTGCAGCCTATATGTTCTTACCTGACTCTGGTAATGGATTCGGAAATGACGGAGATACTTATTTGGAAGCAGGTTATTCTTTCGGTAAAGTTGACGTAGCTGTAGGTGCCGGTAATGGTCAGTATACAACTGCAGACACTGTTTCTGAGAGTAAAATGGGAGATTTCAACATCTGTAACATCAGCGTAGGCACTTCTAAAGAAATCAAAGTTACAGACACTTGGACATTACCTGTTTCGGGTTCTGTAATCCTTAACCCAACAACTGGCGGATTCTTCATCACTGCCGGAATATCTTTCTAAATAAAAATTTACAGATTTAATGAAATGACCATGATTGGATAGCCAATCAGTGGATTAGGCACCGTCATGGTTGTTCCATGTGACCTTTAAAATATAAACTAATATCACATGAAAAAGATTGAAGCAATTATTAGAAAAACCAAATTCGATGAGGTAATTGAGGCACTTCACGAAGTAGGTATCGAATTCTTTTCTTACTGGGATGTTCGCGGTGTAGGCCAAACACGCCAGGGACGTGTTTACCGTGGTGTAGCTTATGACACAAGCTCAATTGAAAGAACAATGATTTCACTTGTTGTGCGCGACAAAAACGTGGAAAAAACAGTATTAGCTATCATGAAAGCTGGTAGAACCGGTGAAATCGGTGATGGAAAAATCTTCATTTCAACAATGGAAGAATCCTATCGTATCCGCACCGGAGAATTTGGAGATGAGTCATTATTCATTAAAGGTAAAGAAGAATAAAAAAAGTTAGATCATGGAAGATACTTTACAAGGCCTACAAATAGGTATAGACAATATGTGGTTGCTAATTGCAGCATTCTTAGTAATGTTCATGCAACCTGGATTTGCGATGGTAGAAGCTGGTTTTACCCGCTCTAAGAACACTGCAAACATTTTGATGAAAAACTTAATGGACTTCTGTATTGGTTCATTATTATACTGGTTCGTTGGGTTCACCCTGATGTATGGTGACTCAATCGGCGGATTCGTTGGAACTCCTGATTTCTTCTACATGAGTGAAGGATTCGGAAGTAACTACTCTGATTATGCTGACCTGTTCTTCCAAACAGTGTTCGCCGCAACTGCAGCAACAATCGTTTCGGGAGCCATGGCTGAACGTACAGAGTTTATCTCTTACCTTATTTTCTCAATCTTTGTGACCTTAGTTATTTATCCGATTTCAGGACACTGGACTTGGGGTGGTGGCTGGTTGAGCGACCTTGGATTCCACGATTTCGCAGGTTCATCAGTAGTACACTCTGTTGGTGGATGGATTGGTTTAGCCGGTGCTGCAATCATTGGACCTCGTATAGGAAAATACAAGAAAGACGGTACTCCAAATGCGATACCTGGTCACAACCTGGCATTGGGTGCATTGGGTGTATTCATCCTGTGGTTCGGATGGTTCGGGTTCAACCCTGGATCTCAATTGGCAGCTGCCGGAACTGACAACGCTGTAGCTATCGGTCACATTGCTGTGACAACGAACTTAGCTGCTGCTGCCGGTGCTGTAACTGCAATGATCGTTGCTTGGTTCCGTTACAAGCGTCCTACCTTATCACTGACACTGAACGGTGCTTTGGCTGGTCTGGTAGCCATCACTGCTGGTTGCGACGCTGTAAACCCAATTGGTGCTGTGTTTATCGGAATCCTTGCCGGATTAGTATTACCATTTGCTGTTGAATTCTTCGATAAAGTATTAAAAGTTGACGACCCTGTTGGTGCTGTTTCAGTACACGGTGTATGTGGTGCTTTAGGTACTTTATTAGTTGGTGTATTCTCAACTTCTGAAGGTTTATTCTATGGATTCGGAGCTCATGCTCTTGGAGTTCAAGCAATCGGTGTTCTTTCCTACTTCGTATGGGCTTTCGGTTGGGGCGTAGTTCTGTTCTTCATCTTGAAGAAAGCCGGAATCCTGCGTGTATCTGCACGTGTTGAAGAAGAAGGATTGGATGTATACGAACATGGAGAAAGTGCCTACAATTAATAATTTCTTCAGCCTTTAAGTCTGTAGCTTTCTCAAGGGTCTGCCAATGGCAGACCCTTTCTACTAATCTGATTTGATTTTCAATTAACTCAGGTTGCTACACTTTATTTATTTGGTATAAAAAAAGGATATCACCACATTGGTGATATCCTTTTTCGTTTATTCGAACGATAAACTACAAACGAAGTCCTGTCAACAAAGCCACATAAGTCTGAAATCCATTTTCAATTTCCGAAATCATGATGTACTCATCAGCGGTATGAGACCGAGCACTATCGCCTGGTCCAATCTTGATGGAAGGAAACGGCATAACCGCCTGATCGGAAGTTGTTGGAGAACCATAATAGCTTAAACCCAAACTTAAACCTCGCTGTACTATCGGGTGCGTTACTGGAATACCCGATGAATTTAATCGCGTGGAACGAGGCTCAACATCCGAACCAACCAAACCGGATATAATTTCGTAAGCTACCTGATTAGAGTAAAATTCATTGGTCCGTACATCGACAACAAAAGTGCAATTATCAGGAACCACATTATGCTGCGAACCGGCATTAATCTGGGTAATCGATAATTTGACTTCCCCCAATACCTCCGACACTTTTTCAAATTGATATGCTCTCAATATCTGAATATCATCAACCGCTTTATACAGGGCATTTTCGCCTTCGTTACGTGCTGCATGCCCGGATTTACCATGTGCAGTACAGTCAAGTACCATCAACCCTTTTTCAGCAATAGCCATCTGCATCTGCGTGGGCTCTCCCACAACTGCCAGTCTAATATCTCCCAATTCCTGAATAAGGCTCTCCATACCACCAGGGCCTGAAATCTCTTCTTCACAAGATGCCGCAAACATCAAATTATAGGGTAACTGCTCATCGGTATAAAAATGCTCAAAAACGGCCAGTAAGGTCACTAATGAAGCTCCGGCATCGTTGCTCCCCAAACCAATTAAGCTATCCCCTTCGACTTTGGCACCAAAAGGATCTTCAGTCCATTTTTTTGAGGGTTTAACAGTATCGATATGCGAGTTCAGCAATAAGATCGGCTTTCCGTCTTCCCAATATTTATTTTTCGCCCAGGTATTGAAGCCCTTCACCTGGAACTGAATTCCCCTGGAGCTCATAAAATTGCGCACCAGTTCAGCAACCGGTCCTTCCTCCTTACTAAAAGAGGGTGTCTGGATCATAGTGCGTAAAAGTTGAATATATGCTTCCATCTAATTAAGTTAAAGTAACAAATGTAATAATGTTTGCGAAAGTAATATCCGATTCACCTACCAAGCCTTCGCGAACCATTAATAAACCGTGACATTTAAGAAATGTTTTCCACTCGCTGAAAAAAAATAGCTTCAACTAATTCTCTTTTCAACAAAACAGCTTACCTTTGTTCGCAAATTAACGAACAAGAAAACAAATGAAGTATTCCGTATTTACTGACGAACAAAAACAAGTCGCTCGTTTTGCCAAAGCAATGGGGCACCCGGTTCGCATGTATGTACTGGAATTACTGAACAAAGAAAGCTGTTGCTACAGTGGCGATCTGACTGATATTCTGCCAATCGCCAAATCAACCCTGTCCCAACATCTGAAGGAGTTAAAAGATGCCGGCTTGATCCAGGGCGAAATTGAAGGCCCTAAGGTGAAGTACTGTATTAATCGCGAGAACTGGCAAGTGGCACAAGGGCTGTTCAAAAGCTTTTTGAATTACTAAAAAATTTTAAACCAACTGTTCGCCATTTTGCGAACTACGAATAATAAAATTAGACACAATGGAAATTAAAGTATTGGGAACCGGATGCAAGAAATGCAAAACCCTTGAACAAGTTACAACACAAGCTGTAAACGAAGCCGGAATCGAAGCCACAGTTATCAAAGTAGAAGACATGCTCGAAATTATGAAACTGGGCGTATTAACCACACCAGCCTTAGTTATCGATGGCAAGGTTGTTTTAAAAGGACGAGTTCCGTCGTTATCAGAAGTCAAAGAATTGATCCAAAAATAAAACCATCATGAAAAAAACCTTTCTTACCCTTATCGTCATTGCGATCGCACAGTGCATTGGATATGCCCAATGTTGTGATAAAGCCAATGAAGCAAAAGCTGCCACCAAAACTTGTTGCTCGGCCAAATCAGCAAGCACCGAAGCGGCTGTAAAAGCCTACTATTTTCACACAACCCGCCGATGCGAAACCTGTAAAGCAGTTGAAGCAGTAAGCAAAGAGGCAGCCGAAGATTACAGTAAATGTAAAGTTCCATTCGCGTCGATCAATATCGAAGACGAAAACCAGCAAGCTTTAGTTGAAAAGTACAAAGTAAGCGGACAAGCCCTGTTGATTATCGGGAAAAACAAAACGGTTGACCTGACAACGGATGCTTTTATGAATGCCATGACAGACCCGGACAAGTTAAAAGCCAAGATTCAAAAGACAATTGACTCCTTACTCTAGATGGAAATCCTGCAAAATATACTCGAAAATACGCAGCTGCAATTAGTCTCTGCTTTTATACTGGGGCTCATGACAGCAATCAGTCCGTGCCCGCTGGCAACTAATATTACCGCAGTCGGGTTCATCAGCAAAGACATTAAAAGCCGCAGACGAGTATTATTGAACGGTATAACTTACACGGCCGGGCGAGCTGTTTCCTACACATCAATCGGCCTGCTTTTTTTCTTTGGAGCCAATCAATTCAAACTATCCGGATTCCTGCAACAATGGGGAGAAAAACTGTTAAGCCCGCTTCTGATTGTAATCGGACTGTTTATGCTGGGGGTGTTTTCATTCACAATTCCCGGTCTGAGCAGGCTTAACGAAAAAGTGGAATCCCAGGCGAAAAAAGGCTATTGGGGAGCCCTGTTATTGGGGCTTGTGTTTGCCCTGGCTTTTTGCCCGTACAGCGGGGTATTGTACTTCGGAATGTTAATCCCCATGACCATCAGTAGCCCTCAAGGACTGCTGCTGCCAATCATTTTTGCATTAGCAACAGGAATTCCGGTTATCATTTTCTCTTCCGTTATTGCATTCAGCATGAATTCAGTTGGCAAAGTTTACGACCGCGTAAAGCTATTCGAACGGTGGTTCCGCAGAGTCGTTGCCTTACTTTTCATTGCAGTCGGCATCTATTATTTCTATGCAATCTATCTCTAAAAATCAGTTAATGAACATGAAACAATTTATTACCACAGACGATAAGGCCAACTGGTTTATTCCCACCATCCTACTGCCGGTTTGGGTCGTTCTGTATCTCAACCTTCAAAAGATTGCCGATTTTATCATCGATCAGCTTTTTCAAATGAGACCGGGTTCTCATCTGACCGAGTCAATCCGCTTTTTTGTTTTTGAAGCCCCAAAGGTGATGCTCTTACTGGTACTCATTATCTTTATCGTTGGCATCATTCGAAGCTATTTCTCAGCTGAAAAGACTCGCAAACTATTGGAAGGCAAATCGCTTTTCACCGGCAATATCATGGCAGCCTTTTTAGGAATTGTCACCCCATTTTGTTCTTGCTCTGCCATCCCTTTATTCCTGGGTTTTGTAGAGGCAGGCATCCCCATTGGTGTCACCTTTTCCTTTTTAATTGCAGCCCCACTCGTTAACGAGGTAGCCCTGGTGTTGCTCATTGGTTTATTTGGCTGGAAGGTGGCTCTGATTTATGTATCGACCGGATTACTGATTGCCATTTTTGCAGGTTGGCTCATGGGTAAACTGAAACTCGAGAAATATGTCGAAGAATGGGTTTTCCAGGTCAAGACAAACCAGGAAGAATCGGAAAACGAGAAAGTCTCTTTTTCGGAACGTATTAAAACCGGCTTTGAAACCGTAAAAGAAATCATTGGAAAAATCTGGATTTACATCTTAATTGGTATTGCCGTAGGTGCAGGTGCCCACGGTTATGTACCCGAAGATTTAATGGGCTCCATACTCGGCAAAGGAAACTGGTACAGCGTTCCTTTAGCTATTCTTGTTGGAGTTCCGATGTATTCCAATGCAGCAGGGATCATCCCCATCATTAGCGTACTTATCGAAAAAGGTGTATCGCTAGGAACGGCACTCGCCTTCATGATGTCGGTTATTGCACTTTCGCTACCCGAAATGATTATCCTGAAGAAAGTACTGAAATGGCAACTCATCCTGACATTCATCGGCATTGTTGCTTCCGGAATTTTAATTGTCGGCTTTCTTTTCAACTTCCTGCTTTAAGAAGCGGGGATCGCACGATGGATGATAACCTCCAATTGCAAGCAAAACGATAAGAAACAGAGCAAACGAACCAAACAAGGCAGCGATTATATCCATTTGTTAACTATTCCTCAGATAAGCCTACATTTTTCTTTATCGAAAATTCAGATTAATAAATAGTGCTTACCTTCGGTTTAAAATCAAAAATCATCGACTATGACAGAAGCAGATATTGCCATCATTCGGAGATCATTTACCGAAATTCAATCAGCCCTGCCCAGCATGGCTAAATATTTCTACAACCGTGCCAACGAATTGGACTCGGACCTGGATCCTTTGTTCGAAGAGGATAAATCAAACTATGGAGCTGCTTTTGTGGTACTTTTCAAAAAAGCACTTGAAAACCTGGAAAATCCGGAAACTATGCTACCAGACATTCAACAGATGGAAGCAAAATTAAAATATTACAACTTCAAGGAGGACACCCTAAACACCCTTGGTGTAATCTTTGTCGATACCTTGTCTTTTGGCTTCGGGAATGCCTTCACTCAGGATATTATTGATCCCTGGGTGAAAGCCTACAAAGAATTTGCTGCCTTATTCTTCGCCAGATAGATAAAGGCACTTCCCTTTTTCGATTCGATTTGTAATCAAAACTTAATGTCGTATTTATACGTTATTTAAAACAATGACGTATTTTTACGACATTAATATTTCTGACAGATGACATCAGCAAAAGTCGAATTGTTCGAAGAAGATTTACAGCTTACCGCCAGCTACTTTAAAGCACTGGCTCACCCTGCCCGACTGGCTATCCTGAAATACCTGGCCGAATCGAAGGTTTGTATTTCGGGCGACATTACCAACGAATTACCCTTGAGCAGAACAACCGTTAATCAGCACCTGACTGAATTAAAAAACATGGGGTTGATCAAAGGAACAACCGAAGGTGTGAAGGTGAATTATTGCCTCAATCCGGAAAAGATAAAGGAGCTGAAATCAATTCTCAACAACTTTCTATCAACAATTGAGTTGCCAGAAGATTACAGTTGTACGAAATAACATCAGACAAAGCAGATCATCGTCGCAATAACGAACAAAATCGAAATCAAATTTTATAATAACACATTCAATGAAAGTTTTAATTCTTTGTACTGGCAACAGTTGCCGCAGCCAAATGGCACATGGTTTTTTACAGTCGTTCGATCCGAACATCACCGTTTGCTCTGCCGGCACCGAAGCATCTGGAAGGTTGAATACCAAAGCGGTTCAGGTCATGAAAGAAGCCGGAATCGACATTAGCAGCCATACCTCTGACTCTGTTCAGAAATATTTGAATGACGAGTGGGATTATGTGATCACCGTTTGCGGTGGTGCTAACGAAGCTTGCCCGGCCTTTATCGGCAAAGTAAAACACCGCCTGCACATTGGCTTCGACGATCCTTCACACGCTGTGGGAACCGATGAGTTTATCATGAGCGAATTTTACCGTGTTCGCGATGAAATTAAAGCAGGTTTTTACGATTTCTACCTGAAAAACATCAAGAATGAGCAGTAATAAACGACTTTCATTTCTCGATCGCTACCTTACATTCTGGATCCTGGCGACCATGCTGGCTGGTGTTGTTATCGGCTATCTATCGCCCGAGATCAGTAATTTCTGGAATACCTTTCAAAGCGGCTCTACCAACATTCCGTTGGCAATCGGGCTGATTTTGATGATGTACCCTCCTTTAGCGAAAGTGCGTTACGAAGAGCTGGGTCGTGTATTCAAGAATGTCAAGCTGCTAACAATTTCGCTGATCCAAAACTGGCTGATCGGACCATTACTGATGTTTGTGCTGGCCATCCTCTTCCTGCGTGACTACCCCGAATATATGGCTGGTGTTATCCTCATCGGATTGGCACGATGTATTGCCATGGTAATTGTATGGAATGACTTAGCCGGAGGCAACCGCGAGTATGCAGCCGGCCTGGTTGCGTTCAACTCCATCTTCCAGATCCTGTTCTTCTCGGTTTATGCCTGGGTATTTTTGGGAATTTTACCTGATTTACTCGGCTTGCAAACCTTCGAGGTTAACATTACCATCGGACAAATTGCCGAGTCGGTGCTGATCTACCTCGGAATCCCGTTTGCCGCCGGGTTCTTAACCCGCTTTAGCCTGATTAAGCTGAAAGGCGAAACCTGGTATCGGGAAAAATTTGTCCCGAAGATCAGTCCGATTACGCTAATTGCCCTGCTGTTCACCATCTTTGTGATGTTCTCGCTGAAAGGTGAATACATCGTCAAAATACCGATGGACGTCGTTCGTATTGCCATTCCCCTGG
>NZ_JBZQJF010000150.1:0-13300 GCF_059905295.1 Mangrovibacterium sp. | reverse complement strand
TGGGAATACCGCACGGAAGGTATCCCAAAATCCGTTGTCGGTAAACATATAGCCCGGCAATACTTTGCCGTTGTAGGGGCTGTAATGCACCACCTTGCCATCAGCATCGTACTCGTAAAACTTACGCGGAAACAGCATCACCCGGTACAGGCACGAGTAGAAAGTTTTCAGCTGGTCATCGGTACCACCGGAAACAGCGATGCGCGAAAGCTCCTTATTCCAGGTATCGGCTCCCTTGGCTTTCAGCTGATCGAACGAATCATTGCCCAGTTCTTTCAGGTTGCGTTCAGCTTGCTCATAGCTGATGAACGACGAAGCGACACGAGCGCAAACCTGCTCTCCTTTTTTTGTTTTAAACCGAAGGGCAGCTCCAACGTGGTCAGACTTCAATTCCTTTACTCCCGCAAGAACCCGGTCGGTGCTCCATACATCGCCTTTCACAAAAGGCTTGTCAAACACAATCACAAAATAGTCTTTGAAATTATCGGGTACGCCTCCGCTGTTGCGGGTAGTATAACCAATAATCTTGTTCTCTTCGGGGATAATTTTCACATACGAGCCACGATCAAAGGCATCAACAAGCACTCGCGATTCGTCTGATTTAGGAAAAGTAAAGCGGAACATCGCAGCCCGTTCGGTTGGCGTAATCTCAGTCACCACATCGTAGTCGGCCAGGTAAACCTTGTAATAGTTCGGTTTGGCAATTTCGGCTTTATGCGAAAACCAGCTGGCGCGATCCTCGCCTTTGATTTTCAAATCACCTGTTTCGGGAAACAGCGAGAACTGGCCGTAATCGTTAATCCACGGACTGGGTTGGTGGGTTTGCTTGAAGCCCTGAATTTTGTTGGCATGGTATCCGTATACCCAGCCATCGCCCATTTTACCGGTCTGCGGGGTCCAGAAGTTCATTCCCCAGGGCATGGCAATGGCCGGATACGTATTCCCGTTCGAAAGCTTATATTCCGAATCGGTACCCATCAGGGTATTTACGTAATCCAGAGGCTTACTTTGCTGGGCATGCAGGATGTGTCCGCACACAAAAAAGCAAAAAAGCGTAAGTGTTCCAAATTTTCTGATCATAGCTCAATAGCGTTTATTAAATATTTGATTTAGGTAAAAATGACGTTGCCAAAGTTTAGATCTTTCCGCTTTCGTTTAGAGACCATACAATTATAGCACATTTAATGCGATTTTTGAAACCTGTAAGTCAAATCAATCCTCAAATTAACGCAAGGCTAAGCAGGATCTAAAAAAACCACCCTGATTTCCGGGGAATCACAACTAAGAATGAAAGTGAAGATTTCCTGAACATCCCGTTGTCAGTGTTATCAGAAGTTGTCGGGTTGTCTTGAAAAACATTTCAGAGCAATAATAGCGTTATGGTGAGCAAAGAGGCTGCCTAAAAAGTCTCAAGAGTTTTTCCTAAACTATCAAATTGTAAGTCCATTCAAGCTACTGACCCCTAAATTCTCCCGAAACAAATTCGGGACAGGCTCTGAAGGGGACTTTAAGACATCCGGCAGCTGCCGGAGAGGTTTGGAGGGGTAAAATCAGCAAGAGCTTTCAATTTGTAAGTCTGAATTTCTTCACGTCGACATTTTGGGCAGCCTCCTATCTCCAGAAAGTTGTCGGATTGGTCGTCAACAGATGCCTGAGCAACACCACAAAAAACAACGTCTTTTGCATTCATCGACTTTCAGAAACAGCAAAGGCCGTCCTTTGCACTCAGGACGGCCTTTGTAATTCAATTGATCTCTTCAATTCTATTTTGTTTCCGTTTTTTCAGGGCTCATAATCACTTCAACGGTGTCCGGCTTCGCAAATACTTTCTTAGCCATTTTCACAACCGTCTTAGGAGTGATTTCATCAACCAATGCTTTATAGGCTGCATCAGAATAAATCGGATCTTTCGTTTGTAAATAATCAACAATATCAGTCAACCAGTGCTTGTTGGTTTTCACACTTTCCTCGCGTCTGTTCATGATTGATGCTTTAATTTCGTTAAAGTCGTCCATATCAACTTTACCTTTCTTCAGTTCATCAATTTGCTCGTAAACAACTTCCATCAAGCGGTCCAGTTTCGCCGGGTCGGTATCGAAACTAACAACGACCTGGTAACGGTCTTCCGGAATCGTTGTGAAACTACCGCCAACGTTAACACCGTAACTTCCGCCTTCTTCTTCCCGAATGGTATCCAGGTATTTTTTGGATAATAACTGGCTAATGAAATAGATGTTCAACTTAGTGGTTTCTTCTTTTTTCATTTCGCCTGACATATTCAGATACACGGTTGATTTAGGCGTATCCATTGGGCGAAGAACTTTCCGTGAGGTTTTACCTTTAGCCGGGTTCATATGCTGATCAACGAAGTTTTCAGTTTTTCCTGTTCCCGGAATATTGCCAATATAGGTTTCAATTTCGGGCAGCATTTCTTCGCTCACATTACCTACAAAAACAAACGTAAAGTCGCTGGCATTATGAATTCGCTCTTTGTAAACTTCGCTGGCTTTGTCGAAGCTCAATTCATCAAGAAATTCCTGGTTCAAGGTAAGCGCACGAGGACTATAGTTGTTCCCGACACGCGTAATGGTATCGCGCATTGCTTTTTTATTATCTGCAGCAGCATTCGCCAGATAGGCTGTATACTGATCGATGATCTTTTGATAAGAGTCTTTATCGAATCGTGGAGCAGTGAAATACAAATACGTTAATTGCAACAGCGTTTTAAAATCGCGAATATTACTTGATCCGCTGAAACCTTCGGTATTTTCACCAATATAAGGACTGATGCTTACAATCTTTCCGGTTAGTTTTTTAGACAAATCCGTGGCTTTGAAATCACCCAAACCGGAATTCTCAACCACATCCACGGCTAAGTCTGACGAAGCCAACTCATCTTGTGGTAACAGCGAGGTTCCACCAAAGCTATAAGCCGAAAACAAGATTTTATCCTTATCTAAATCAGTGGGATAAATCACAACCCGTGCACCGTTAGCCAACACATAACCTTTTGCAGCATCCAGTCCGGGAATAGCAAATGTTTCTTTTACCGAAGCCGGTTTTAAGTCAGCTGCTACCAGCGGTGTATCCGAAGCTTCATCCTTATAAGGCTCCAGTTTTGCAGCCTCTACATCAGCCATCACTTTTTCAAGGTCAGCTAAATCAGGATAAGTAACACCTTCTTTCTCCGGTCCGGTAACAGTCAGGTTCACATTTTTATTGGTTTTCATTTTCTGAATCGCTGCATTTACATCGTCCAGACTTATTCCGGCCATCAACTGTTTTTGCATCGCCAGTTCATCATCAGGCGCCATAAACGGATCGGCCTCCAGGAAATAATTGTAAAGCTGAGTAGCCCATTTATTGTTATCTATTTTATCCTGGTTGGCTACATAGTTCTCGTATTGGCTAATGTTATTTTGTTTAGCCCGTTCAAGTTCAGAGCTTGTAAAACCAAAACGGTAAGCTTGCTCCCATTCGGTGTAAGCTTGGCGATAAGCATCGATTGTTTTTCCGGGTTTTGGAACAACAAAAATCGAAAAGTTTCGCTGCAAACGTGTAATCGAATTATAACCTACCTGAGCTGCCAGTAAATCGGTTTTATTATTTTGAATATAGTCATCAATTCTAGTATTCAACATAGAGAAAACCAACGAATTGATCGCGCTTTCCCGCATATACTTTTCGTCTTTCACCAAAGGCTTATCCGACATTTCGCTATAGGTAACACGCGTGTATTTATCTTCTTTGTCGGTTGCCAGGCAAAAATAAGGATCACTGTGATCAGGAATACGTTCGTAGGTACGCTCTGCTCTGTTCTCACTTAAAGGAATGCTCGAGAAGATAGTCTTAATCTTCTGCTCAATTTTTGCAGGGTCAATGTCACCTACAACAATCACAGCCTGCAAATCGGGGCGATACCATTTGTGATAATAAGCACGCAAAACCGGATACTCAAAATTATTCACAATGTTGATATCACCGATTGGCATACGATCGGCATATTTCGATCCTTTAAACTGCCATTTCGATGTTTGTTCGTAGATCCGCAATGAAGCATTCCGTCTTGTTCTCCACTCTTCGCGAATAACACCCCGTTCAGCATCAATCTCGTTATCCTGCAGCAACAAACTACCCGACCAGTCGTGCAACACATACAGGCAGGAGTCGATCAGCCAATCCTGTCCCGACGGAACATTACTGATGTTATAAACTGTTTGATCATAACCGGTGTAAGCATTGATATCAGCACCAAAGCGAACACCTTGCTTTTCCAGCATTTTCAGGAATCCCTTTCCTGCAAAATGTTCGGTACCGTTAAAAGCCATGTGCTCCAGGAAGTGAGCCAGACCTTTTTGGTCATCATTCTCCAAGATAGATCCAACATTCTGTGGAAAATAAAAACTTACCCGATCTTTCGGATAATCGTTATGCATAATGTAATAATGCATCTTATTGGGTAATACACCACTTACCACTTTCTTGTCTAATGGAATCGTCGTACTCATTTGTGCCGACGCGGTACCAAAAGCAAGAATAAAAGACATCAATAAGGTTCCTAAACGAAGTTTCATATTTTAAACTTTTAAAATTCAATGAATTGCAATTAACTCATGATTTAACCTAATTAAACAATGCTCAATAAGTAGCTTGAACTGTGATCCCATTACAATTGTTTCTTTAAAAATTGTTAAATGTAAATTTTGACGGATTGTTTTTAGCTCAAAAGATTTTCACTTTTTTGTGTGATTTTCCTTAAATTCAGAGCACTGATAATGAAGATACTTTTGCAAAAAAAAATATCTTTGGCACGCTTTAAAAATTAACCCTTATTGACAAATTTTATTGACTAATTAAAGAATGAGAAAATGGCGCATTGAGGATACCGAAGAACTCTACAACATCAATGGTTGGGGGATTAACTATTTTTCGGTAAATGACAACGGTAATGTGGTTGTTACACCACAAAAAGGTGGACCTCAAGTTGATTTAAAAGAATTGGTTGAAGAGCTGCAGCTACGTGATGTTGCTACACCACTTCTGGTTCGTTTCCCGGATATTCTGAACAGCCGGATCGAGAAGATGAACAGCTGTTTCAAAATTGCAGCCGAGGAGTACGATTACAAAGCCAACAGCTACCTGATTTACCCCATTAAGGTAAACCAAATGCGCCCGGTTGTTGAAGAAATTGTCAGTTACGGGCAAAAATTCAACATCGGCCTCGAAGCAGGTTCAAAGCCTGAGCTTCATGCGGTCATTGCCATTAACACGGACTCAGACTCCCTGATTATTTGTAACGGCTATAAGGACGAAGACTATGTAGAGCTGGCTTTGTTGGCTCAAAAAATGGGGCGCCGCATTTTTATCGTTGTTGAAAAACTAAACGAGCTCAAGCTTATCGCAAGAGTTGCCAAGCGCCTGAAGATAAAGCCCAACCTGGGTATTCGTATCAAACTGGCAAGCAGTGGTAGTGGCAAGTGGGAAAGTTCAGGCGGCGATGGTAGCAAATTCGGACTAACATCGAGCGAAATTCTGGAAGCTCTGGACTTTCTGGAACGTAACAATCTGAAAGATTGTCTGAAGCTGGTGCACTTTCACATTGGTAGCCAGGTTAATAAAATTCGCCGCATCAAGATTGCTTTACGCGAAGCATCTCAGTTTTATGTGGAGCTGGCAAAATTGGGCTTCAACGTTGAATTCGTTGACATTGGCGGAGGTCTGGGAGTAGACTACGACGGAACACGCTCGGCTAACCGCGAGAGCAGTGTAAACTACAGCATCCAGGAGTATGTAAACGATGCAATCTCAGCTGTTGTTGATGCAGCCAATAAAAACGGCATCCCTCATCCGAATATTATTACCGAATCCGGTCGTTCACTAACGGCACACCATTCGGTATTGATCTTTGAAGTTTTGGAATCGGCAACCCTGCCGTCCTGGGATGAAGACGTGGATATTCAGGAAGCGGATCATGAGCTGGTTAAGGAGCTTTACGACATTTGGGATAACCTGAATCAACCCAGTATGCTGGAATCGTGGCACGACTCGCAGCAGATCCGGGAAGAAGCCTTAGATCGTTTCAGTTTAGGATTACTGGACCTGAAAACACGGGCTCAGATTGAGCGCCTGTTTTGGTCAATTGCCCGCGACATTGATAAAATGGTCAGCAAGATGCGTCATTATCCGGAAGAGCTGGATTCCTTATCGAAATTACTATCCGATAAATATTTCTGTAACTTCTCACTCTTCCAGTCATTGCCGGACAGCTGGGCCATTGATCAACTGTTCCCCATTATGCCGATCCACCGGCTGGATGAGAAACCGGATTGCTATGCGACCCTGCAGGATATTACCTGTGACTCAGATGGTAAGATTGATAATTTCATTTCAACACGAAAACTGTCATACAACCTTCCGGTGCACAGCCTGAAAGCACGTGAAAGCTACTACATCGGTGTATTCCTTGTAGGTGCTTACCAGGAAATTCTGGGTGACCTGCACAACTTGTTTGGTGACACCAATGCAGTTCACGTTTCGGTCAACGAAGAAGGATACAACATCGATCAGGTTATTGACGGAGAAACAGTTGCCGAGGTGCTGGATTACGTGCAATATAACCCGAAAAAGATGGTACGTGCTGTTGAAACCTGGGTAACAACCTCCGTAAAAGCCGGGAAAATCACGGCAGAGGAAGGAAAAGAATTCCTGGCGAACTACCGCTCCGGTTTGTATGGTTATACTTATTTAGAGTAACAACGAACAAAGATAAACACAAAGGCCACCCGTTTCGGATGGCCTTTTTTCATATCCTGTACCTGTTAAATATTAATCAATTTTAGCTTGTCAATAACCAAATTAGCCGGTAGTTGTTTTAATTTCAGAACTTGAAAAAGAATAAACAAGCATGAAAACAGGACAATCGTTATTCCCCTCAACGCTCTTTTTCCTTATTTTGATTGGATGGGCACAACAACTTCAGGCCACCGGGTTAAAAACCGTATGCCGGTTACCTGAACAAGTTGAAGAGACCAGTGGAATTGAAGTAACCGGAGCAAATGAAATATGGACATTAAACGATAGTGGTGGCAAAGCGGAACTGTATTTATGCGATACCTTGGGAAACCTGATTCGAACAGTCAAAATTGAGGGTGCTGAAAATCACGACTGGGAAGACCTGGCTCAAGACAACAAGGGAAATTTCTATATCTGCGATACAGGCAATAATAACAACGACCGTGACAACCTGAGAATCTACAAAATCCCAAATCCCGACCTCAACAAAAAGGACGAATTAGAAGCCGAAAAAATAAAGTTCACCTACGAAGATCAAACTGAATTTCCTCCCGGTAAGAACAACATGGACTATGACTGTGAAGCGGTTATTTGGTACAACAATCATCTTTATCTTTTTAGCAAGACCAGAAGTTTCCCATTCAAGACATCGGTTTACCAGCTTCCGGACACCCCCGGTGAGTATGTTGCCCGTAAGCTGGCCACCTTTCATAACGGAGGGAAAGATATTACCGAGGCTGATCTCCACAGCTTCTGGATTACAGCTGCCGACATTAGCCCAAACGGCAAACAGCTGGCGTTACTATCCCAGGATCGGATGTGGATTTTTTACGATTTCAAAAAGGATCATTTTTTTAGCGGCAAACACAAAGTTTATGAGTTGGGGAGTAACACCCAGAAGGAGTCGGTTTGCTTTGTCGATAATTCAACACTTTACATGACTGATGAATACTGGAGCACTTTCAATATTGGTCGAAACTTATACAAACTGACTATTAATCCGCAAGGTCAAACGTCATCCGCAAAGCATCCATCACCCGACAAGAGACAGTCAGCCAGCCAGTAAACAGCTTCGGCTCTTTAATCTCTCCAAAGCAGATCAAAATTCCGGAGAAGGAGCCGACAGCAACCAATTAGGAAATCAAAAAATAGAATATTCAGCGACCTACTGAACAAACGCTCGGTCTAATTCCTTAATTTGGTAGTTCATATTACCTGAAATCATAAAACAACTCAAGTCAGCAACATATGGAAGACATTGAAAATATAGAATTGACCTACCTGTCACTCGATGATTATGATGAGCTTAAGCAAGCTATGATTGAGGCTTACCAGAAGATGAAAGAGTCGTACTGGGATAAAAAGCAAATTCAAACCTTGATTCAAAAGTTTCCGGAAGGACAGATTGCCATTAAGGTAAACGGGCAGTTTGCAGGTTGTGCCTTATCTATCATTGTCGATTACAGCAAATTTGAAAACGGTCACTCCTATAATCAAATTACAGGAAACTACACCTTTAACACGCACGACTCCACCGGCGACATGCTTTACGGAATCGAAATATTCATTCGACCGCGCTACCGGGGTTTACGTTTAGGGAGACGACTTTACGACTTCCGCAAGGAGCTTTGCGAGCGCCTCAACCTGAAAGGGATTGCTTTCGGTGGACGAATTCCAAACTATCACAAGTATTCGGATGAGTTGACTCCAAAGCAATACATTGAGAAAGTAAGGCGGAAGGAAATTCACGATCCGGTACTTGATTTTCAGATCTCGAATGACTTTCACCCTGCTCGGATTCTGACCAATTATCTGGTTGGCGATAAAGAATCGAACGACTATGCTGTTTTGCTCGAATGGGATAACATTTACTACGAAAAGCCCAGCACCAAAGCCACAACCATCAAAAAGGTTGTTCGCCTGGGATTGGTTCAGTGGCAGATGCGGCCGTATAAAGATGTCGGTGAACTTATGCAGCAAGCCGAATATTTTATTGATGCGGTATCCGGCTACCGATCTGATTTTGCACTTTTCCCGGAGTTCTTCAATGCCCCGTTGATGGCAGAGAACAATCATCTGACTGAGCCTGAAGCTATCCGCAAGCTTGCGGACTACACAGAGTCGCTGGTACAACGTTTTTCGGAATTAGCGATCTCTTATAATATCAATATTATTACCGGCAGCATGCCCGAGTTGGTTGACAGCAAATTGTACAATGTTGGGTACCTCTGTAAACGGGACGGATCAATTGATCGGTTCGAAAAATTACACGTTACCCCCGATGAAGAAAAAGTATGGGGCTTGCAAGGCGGCACACAATTAAAAACATTCGATACCGACTGTGGTAAAATCGGTATCCTGATTTGTTACGATGTAGAATTCCCGGAGGTAAGCCGGGTATTGGCATTGGATGGGATGGACATTCTTTTTGTCCCCTATCTGACTGACACCCAAAATGGTTTTTCGCGGGTTCGCCACTGTGCACAGGCCCGTGCCATCGAAAACGAATGCTATGTAGCCATTACCGGATGTGTCGGCAACCTCCCCAAAGTTCACAACATGGACATTCAATACGGACAATCGATGGTGTTTACTCCTTGTGACTTCTCATTCCCTGCAAACGGCATAAAAGCAGAAGCTACTCCCAATACCGAGATGATCCTGATTGCTGATGTTGATATTGACATGCTACGGGAACTGAACCAGTTTGGAAGTGTTCGGAATATACGAGACCGAAGAACCGATATTTACCAGCTAAGGATGAAGTAGATAAACAATTAAATACGCACTAAAAAGAAGAAGGCTTGTTTCTAAATAGACGAAACAAGCCTTCTTTGTTAACACATCTGTTCCCTGCCTTTATGCCAGAATACTCTGAGCGTATTCTTTTGCATTCGATTCAATGGCTTCTTCTGCAGGTTGGCTATTAGCTCCGTAAAAACAATGCGTTGGCAATACCTCACAACCACAATAGTGGAAGGATATAGCCATTGGCTTCAGCAACTCATCCAGAGTTACCCGACTTTCATAAGTTTCCTTATCTCCTCCGGTTGAAACAGCAAAGCGAATTTTTTTGCCTTTCATGTTATCCCCTCCCGGACCAAATGCCCAGCCATAAGCTAAAACTTCATCAATATATTTTTTCAGAGCAAATGGCACATTAAACCAGTGCAACGGAAATTGAAAAATAATTTCATCGTACTTTGATAACAACTCCTGTTCCGCTGCGACATCAAAGTTAAGATCCGGATATTTTTCGTACAGCGAATAAATTTCTAACTCTTCTGAATGATTGGTCAATTCAGCTAACCAAGTGCGATTAATCAACGAACTCTCTAAATTTGGGTGCGTCACAATTACTAATTTCGACATCTCAATCTATTGTTTAAATGTTTTGGACACAAAATTAGATATCAGACTTTTTTATCTCTTATCAATTTGCCTCAAAACTTATCACTAGCCATATTTTTCGCGATATTCGGCGGGAGTAAGCTTTTCGTAAGTCTTAAAGAATCGGGTAAAATTCGATGGTGCTGAAAAATGGTATTTATAGCTAATTTCGGAAATGGTTAGCTGTGATAATAAAAGCTCACTTTTACAAACCTGAATGAGAGCTTTTCGAATCACTAAGCTGGCATTTTCGCCATAAAAACGCATACACAGATTGTTAAGATGATTACGATTGACGCCCATCATGCCGGCATAATCTGCTACGGTTTGTTTGTGGTGAATATGCTGCTTCAACAATGTTTTCAACCGAATGATCTCAGTATTTTCATAGCAACGATCCGATAAATGATAGTACTCACCATAGAGCCGATTCAATCTCAATAAAAGTTGATACCAACAGGCTTGAAACCAATTACGACTATCAACCCGTGGCAACTCAAGCTCCCCCCGGATTAATTTGAATTGCGTTTGTACGTCACTAATAGTCTCCGGTTTTAATGGCAACACGGGCGATTGTTGATTGTAGCTAAAAAAATGAAGTCGGTGTAGAAATGCAGTATCTTTCAGAAAACTATCCGAAAATTCTTCGCTAAAAAACAAAACATAAGAACCGCTGCCACAATTAACATCCCAAGTTCGTACCGTGAACGGAGAAAGAAACAACATACAAGGTCCTTGCAACGGAAAATTCACACCATCGATGTTAATACTTCCAGTCACTTGTGTAAAAATAAACAACTCATAGAAAGTTGTCGTGTGAGGATCTTTCAGCGAATTACTATAACTCATTATTGCCTCAAACGGCAAACAGTCGATCAGGCGTTCTTCACCTGGTTTTCCTTTTGAAAAATGGAATGTGAGCATTGCTCTTATTAGCTTGGATACAATTGGAATACAAAAATATAAAAGAAAACCACACCTTTTAAAGTGTGGCTTCATCTTATACTTATCGTCGTTCAAAAAGAAACTAAAAACGTGTCATGGCTATTTATGCGTTTTTGTTTTCAATTAAAACAATCCGTCAACCGACAGGTAGCGTTCACCGGTATCGTAGCTGAACGTTACAATGCGTGAACCTTTGGGCAACTCCGGTAATTTCTTCGCGATTGCAGCTAAAGAAGCACCCGATGAAATTCCAACGAACAAACCTTCTTCTTTTGCTGCACGTTTGGCATATTCAAATGCTTCTTCTTTAGAAACCTGGATTGATCCGTCTAACAAATCAGTTAACAAGTTCTGTGGAATGAAACCGGCACCAATCCCTTGGATTGCGTGTGGTCCGGGAGCACCACCACTAATAACCGGTGAAGCATCAGGCTCAACGGCGAAAGTTTTCACATTTGGAAATTTTGCCTTAACCACATCACTAACTCCAGAAATGTGACCACCAGTACCAACACCAGTAATCAGGTAGTCGAATCCTTCAGGTAGGTCGGCAATAATTTCCTGCGCTGTCTTTTTGCGGTGGGCATTAATGTTCGCCACATTGTCGAACTGAGAAGGGATCCAGGCATTGCTACTTTCCGCTGCAATTTCTTCAGCTTTAGCAATAGCACCTTTCATCCCTTTTTCCTTTGGAGTCAACACCAGTTCAGCACCATAAGCAGTCAAAATACGACGGCGCTCAATTGACATCGATTCCGGCATTACCAAAATCAGCTTATAACCTTTAACAGCTGCAACCAAAGCCAGACCGATACCGGTATTTCCGGATGTAGGCTCAACCAGCAAAGTATCCTTGTTGATTTTTCCTTCAGCTTCAGCAGCTTCAACCATCTCCAAGGCAATACGATCCTTAATACTACCGCCCGGATTTGTTTTCTCTACTTTAACATACACTTCATAGTCTGACGGGAACAGACGATTTAAACGTACTAATGGCGAATTGCCAATGGTTTCCAAGATGTTGTTAAATTTCATTTTCTTTGTTTTTATAGGGTTCTTAAAAATTAATCAAAAAAAAAGCCTTCCCGACGGGGAAGGCTTTATATACGTTGTATCGTTGAATATACTTAGTTAAGTAGACATATACCTTCCCCTTTTTGTACTTTCATACAACAACACATACACATATGGAAGAAGTTTTTTGTCATTTCTCGTTTTTCTTATCTGGAACAAATCTAAATAAAATATCCATACAACAATGACTTTTATCAAATTAATTTCGATAAAAGAGCCATTTTACAATTTCCTTAACACTAACTTTCTTGCCGTACATTAATATTCCGGTACGATAAATCTTACCGGCAACCCAGATCGTCCCCACAATTGAAGCCATCAAAATGGTCATTGAAAGCAGTAGTTCCCAGACTGGTACATCAAAAGGAACACGCACCATCATGATGATCGGGGAAGTTAAAGGCACCATTGAGGCCCAAAAAGCCAGGGCCCCTTCCGGATTTTTAACTACCGGGAACAGAATAATGATCGAGAAGATCAACGGGAGCATAACAGGAAACATGAATTGCTGTGCATCCTCATCCTGATCAACTGCCGAGCCAATAGCTCCCATAAAGGAAGCATACATAAAGAAGCCGCCCAGAAAGTAAAAAACAAAGGTTACGGCGATCAACCATAGATTCAAACTACTTACCTTATCGATAATATCCATAGCAATATTTTGCTGCTGAGCTTGCACGGCCGGAGCAACTGACATTCCCGGAGAACTCATCAGGTCGTGACTGGTTTGCACCGTTTGAACCGGATCGCCTCCGGCAAAAGCCTGCACACCGGTAATGACAGCACCTCCTATGACAATCCAAAACAGCAACTGCGTTAATCCCACCAGGCCAATTCCGATAATCTTTCCAAACATCAACTGCATCGGCTTCACCGAAGAGATAATCACCTCCACAATCCGGTTGGTTTTTTCCTCCATAACACCACGCATCACCATCATGCCGTACATCATTACAAACATATATATGACAAAGCCGGCGATATAACCAACGCCCATCGCAATTTCGGTAGAGCTTTTTACCGATTCCCCTTTATCATCAATCTTAATGGTCTCAACATGAATGCTCGTGCGCGTGGCTGCCAGCTTCTCTTCCAAATC
>NZ_JBZQJF010000149.1:0-23084 GCF_059905295.1 Mangrovibacterium sp. | reverse complement strand
CCTACTCCGTAAACGGGTAGGGCTTTCTACTAACTAAAACTAAACTAAAACCAATTTCAATATTCAATCAATTTCTTTGGGTACCATCCGATTAATGGATTTCAATCATTCTTGGTGCTTTACCCAGATCTTGTTCCCGTTTTGGAACGCTGATTTTCAATACACCGTTGTTGTGCGAAGCTTCAATCTTATTCACATCAACACCTTCGGGCAATTGGAATGAACGACTGAATTTTGAATAATTAAACTCGCAGAACACAATTTTGCTGTCTTTTTCTTCTTTTTTCTCTTCTTTCTTTTCTGAAGAAATTGTCAGTACATTGTCTTTCAAATCAATGTGGAAATCTTTTTTGTCCAGGCCCGGAGCAGCCAATTCTATTTCGTAATGGTCTTTCTTCTCGTACACATTTACATTGGGACTGCTGTTCCATCCTGATTTTTCAAAAAAGTCATTCCATACATCCTTGCCAAAGAAATCGTCGAATAAACTCGGTACATTTCTGTTTGATCTTACAAATGGTAACATAACTCTGTCCTCCTATCCATTAGTTAAACATGCTTTTTTTTGTTTTCACCGATGTATAATCAAAGGGCGCTCCAAAGTAGTTTTACGGATTTTTGGGCAAAAAATTTGCAATTTCGAATGTCATTTTGACTGAAATGAAGTCAAAAATTCAGATCACAACCAATTGATACTGAAATATTTTCACACTAACCAAAAAAATTAATTGACTGGTAAGGGTTCAGAAACTTTTATTTTGCCCTACCTTTACAGCCATTCATACGCAATGGGGTGTCCGGCTAATGCCGGACTGAGATCATACCCAAAGAACCTGATCCGGTTAATACCGGCGGAGGGATTTGTGTAAACACTGTCCGGATAGTTCCATCCTATTGCAATTACTCATTATCAATTAACTGAATTATGCATGTAATTGTAAACCAGCAAGCGATGGAATTGCCTGATTCCGCATCCATTTCGGATCTCTTCTCGTCGCTTCAAATTAGTTCAACCAAAGGAATTGCACTGGCTATAAACGATCAGATCGTGCGCCGGGAGCAATGGCCCGGATTTCAATTTTCCGCCAACGACAAAATACTCATCATCAAAGCAACACAGGGCGGTTAATTCAGCTCACCTTTTTAAGTACCCACATGAAAAACCAATCACTTACCGAACAGCTGAAGGGAAGTACGCTGTTCCCCAACTCCCGTAAAATATATATTGAAGGTAGCCGTCCGGAGATCCGCGTGCCAATGCGGGAAATCACCCTTTCGACGTTTACAGACAAGCAAGGTATTAACCATCCCAACGAACCGATCTTTGTTTACGACACTTCGGGGGTGTACACCGATCCGGACTACCGGATCAACATCAAAGAAGGATTGCCCAAACTACGCCAGCAATGGATTGACGGACGTGCTGATGTTGAAGAGTTGCCGAACCTGAGTTCGGCCTACGGACAAATGCGCCAAGCCGATGCAAAGCTGGACCCGATCCGATATCCGGAGGTCAATGTCAGACCTCTAAGAGCCAAAGCCGGGCAGGTACCAACTCAATACTACTATGCCAAACAGGGAATCGTAACACCAGAAATGGAATACGTGGCTATCCGCGAAAACCAGAATCTCGATAAACTAAATGAAGGTCGCGAGCACAAAATCGACAGTTACATCACACCGGAATTCGTTTGCCGGGAGATTGCTGCCGGCCGTGCCATGATTCCCTGCAACATCAACCACCCCGAGTGCGAGCCGATGATTATTGGCTCGAAATTCCGGGTGAAGATCAACGCCAACATTGGAAACTCTGCCCTTTCGTCGGGCATACAGGAAGAAATTGACAAAGCCGTTTGGGCCATCATTTGGGGATCGGACACAGTAATGGACCTTTCGACCGGAAACAACATTCACGAAACCCGCGAGTGGATTATCCGCAACTCCCCTGTTCCAATTGGCACAGTACCACTCTACCAGGCCCTTGAAAAGGTGAATGGCAAAGTTGAAGAGCTGAACTGGGAGATTTACAAAGACACCCTTATTGAGCAAGCCGAACAGGGCGTTGATTATTTCACCATCCACGCCGGCTTACTGCGCGATCATGTTGAATTAACCGAAAAACGAATGACCGGCATCGTGTCGCGCGGTGGAGCCATCATGGCCAAATGGAGCATGATCCACGATCAGGAAAATTTCCTGTACACCCACTTCGACGAGATCTGCGAGATTCTTGCTGCTTATGACGTTGCTGTTTCTCTGGGTGACGGTCTGCGCCCAGGCTCGGTTTACGATGCCAACGATGAAGCACAGTTTGCCGAATTAAAAGTATTGGGAGAACTGACCCACAAGGCTCGCGCTGTTCATGTACAGGTTCTGATTGAAGGTCCCGGACATGTGCCGGTACATAAAATCAAGGAGAATGTTGAGCTACAGCAGGAAGTTTGCGATAATGCTCCTTTTTATGTCTTAGGCCCCTTAACAACCGACATCGCTCCCGGCTACGATCACATTACCTCAGCCATTGGCGGAGCAATCATCGGAACACACGGCGTGGCCATGCTTTGCTACGTGACACAAAAGGAACACCTGGGGTTACCGAACCGTGAAGACGTGAAGCAAGCGGTGATTACCTACAAGCTGGCCGCCCATGCTGCCGACCTGGCGAAAGGATTCCCCGGGGCCCAGCTGCACGACGATGCCATGAGCAAAGCCCGCTTCGAATTCCGTTGGGAAGACCAGTTTGCTTTGGCATTGGATCCGCAAACAGCCATTCAGTTTCACGACGAAACTTTGCCCGATGCTGAGAATAAGAAGACGCACTTCTGCTCGATGTGTGGTGATAATTTCTGTTCGATGAAGTCGTCTCATGAAATTCGCAACATGAAAGCTGAAAAGCAACATGGACCCTGCAAACATTACGAAGAAGAAGTTGAAGAACCGGTAAATACCCAATCATGAAGCTTATCGTGATTTCACATCCCGATCATTTCAAGCACGAAGCCGAAGTGATCAACAATCTTTTTGATGCGGGACTTCAACACTTTCATCTGCGAAAGCCGAGCTGGTCGGTCGAAGAAATCAGCAAACTGCTAAAGTCTGTCGCCCCGAAGTTTTTCAGCAGAATCATCATCCACGATCATTTTCAACTGGCTGTTGATTTTGGGCTGGGTGGCATTCACTTTACCGCAAGAACGAAAGACCGTATGGAACAATGGCGAGATTTCGAAGGAAGCCAAAGTACCTCGTGCCACAACCTGGAAGAATTGCGCCAACTGCCCGATCAAATTGACTATGCTTTTTTGAGCCCTATTTTCCCGTCGATCTCCAAACAAGGCCATCAAGCCAATTTCGACTACGACGAGCTGACAAATTTTCTGGCTACTTACAATAAGGCTGAAGTAATTGCCCTGGGGGGTATCGAAGTGTCCACTGTTCAAACTTGTCGTAATATCGGCTTCGATGGTATGGCAGCCCTTGGAAGCATCTGGCAGGAAGGCAAATCGCCGTCCCGGGTGGCTGATCGTTTTATGAATCTCAAAAGAGAGAGCTACCGGCTCTATCGAAAACCGCTAAAAATGAGTTTATGAGCAACACAATAGCAAAACTGCAGTTCATCACGCACCCAACGGGAAACTGCAGTCCGGCAAAACAAGCCCGTCAGGTACTGGAGGGCGGATGCCGATGGATCCAGCTGCGCATGAAAAAGCACAGCGATGAACAGATTTTGTCTGAAGCGAAGAAGATCAAAGCGTTGAAAGCCCAATTCGACTTTACGTTTATTATCAACGATAATCCCGAACTTGCCTTTCAATGTGGCGCTGACGGCGTACACCTGGGGAAGCAGGACTGCTCGCCCAAAGAAGCCCGCAAACTGCTTGGCAACAATTTCATCATTGGGGGGACAGCTAATACAATCGATGATATCATTCGCCTGGCGGAGCAGGGAGTCGACTACATTGGCTTAGGACCTTTTCGTTTCACCTCAACCAAAGAGAAGCTGAGCCCCGTACTTGGGCTTGACGGTTACCGATCAATCTTGAAGGAGATGATGGCACAGAACATCAATATCCCTGTCGTAGGAATCGGTGGGGTTGAGCTCAGCGATTCAAAAGATCTGATGCAAACAGGCTTACATGGACTGGCAATTTCATCTGCCATTTGGAGAAACGACAGCATTGCGCAAAGTACCCGGGAATGGATGAAAGCCATTGAGCGAACCACTATCTCAACCGAAAGAATTTCTTAAAAAAACAAAAGATGAAACTGTTAAAAATAGCCGACAAAACATTTCAGTCACGCCTGTTTACCGGCACAGGCAAATTCAGTTCGAACACCATCATGGAGGAAGCTTTGCTCGAATCCGGGAGCGAACTGGTAACCGTGGCTTTGCGCCGCGTTGACATCAGCAACAGCGATGATGATCTACTCAAACACCTGAATCATCCACGTATCAATCTGCTTCCAAATACATCAGGCGTTCGCACTGCCAAAGAAGCCGTTTTTGTAGCTCAACTGGCGCGTGAAGCTTTGGGTACCAACTGGGTTAAACTGGAAATTCACCCTGATCCCCGCTACCTTCTTCCCGACTCGGAAGAAACCTTGAAAGCAACTGAAGAATTGGTCAAACTCGGTTTTGTCGTTCTTCCATACATCCAGGCCGACCCTGTTTTGTGTAAAAAGCTGGAAGATGTGGGTACAGCAGCAGTAATGCCACTGGGAGCACCAATCGGTAGTAACAAAGGTTTACAAACACGCGACTTTCTGCGTATCATCATCGAGCAGTCCAATGTCCCTGTCATTGTTGATGCGGGAATCGGAGCACCATCACATGCCACTGAGGCCATTGAGATGGGCGCTGATGCTGTTTTAGTCAACACAGCCATTGCTGTTTCCAACAATCCGGTCATGATGGCTAAAGCTTTCAAATTGGCTGTCGAATCAGCAGCCCTTGCGCGGGAAGCCAAGTTGGCTCCCATCCGCGATCATGCAGAAGCCAGTAGTCCGCTAACTTCATTCTTAGATTAAAAACGATGGATTTTTACAACCTGATACAACATTACCATTGGGATTCGACACGGGCCCTGATTTACAGTAAAACAGCTGCTGATGTTGAAAAAGCACTCAACAAAACCGAAAGAAACATCGACGATTTCATGGCGTTGATTTCTCCGGCTGCGGCTCCCTACCTGGAAGAAATGGCTCAACAAAGCCGCGAGTTAACCCTCAAACGCTTTGGCAAAACCATCCAGCTTTATGTCCCACTTTACTTATCGAATGAATGCACAAACTTTTGCACCTATTGCGGTTTTAACCACAACAATGATATAAACCGCTGTACACTCACGAAGGAACAAGTTCTGGAGGAAGCGAAAGCCATTCGGGATTTGGGATTCGAACACCTTCTCCTGGTTACCGGTGAACATCCGCGTAAAGCAAGCTTCGGGTATCTGCGGGAAATGATAAGCTTGCTCAAGCCGTTGTTTGCACAGATTTCGATTGAAGTGCAACCCATGCAGACCGAAGAATATAAGGCCTTGGTTGAGGCCGGCTTACATGCCGTATATGTCTACCAGGAAACCTATAACGAACAACGCTACCCCATTTATCATCCCAAAGGTAAGAAGGCAAATTTCCGTTACCGGTTGGAAACGCCGGAACGGTTGGGACAAGCCGGAATCCATAAAACAGGCTTAGGCTGTTTGCTGGGACTCGAAGACTGGCGGGTTGATTCATTTTTCACGGCTCTCCACCTTCAGTTCCTGAAAAAGCACCATTGGAAAACGAAGTATTCCATTGCCTTTCCACGACTACGTCCTCATGCAGGGAGCTTCAACCCGGACTATCCGATTAACGACCGCGAGTTTGTTCAGCTCATTTGTGCTTATCGCTTGCTGGACGAAAATGTGGAACTATCAATTTCAACCCGTGAAAGTTCAGCAATGCGTGATAACCTGGCCAAGCTAGGTGCTACGACCATGAGTGCCGGCAGCAGCACTAAACCCGGGGGATATGCCACCAAAGACGAATCGCTGGAACAATTCTCGATCAACGACGACCGTAGCCCGGCTCAAGTAGAGACGGCTCTTAAGTCCCAGGGATACGAAGTCGTTTGGAAAGATTGGGATATTTATATGCAACATGCCTAGACCATGAATTTAGAAGAACAAGAAAGATATGCCCGGCAAATCATGCTCCCCGAAATTGGGGAGGCCGGGCAACAAAAATTGAAAGATGCCAAAGTATTGATTATAGGCGCAGGAGGACTCGGGTCTCCGGTTGCTCTGTACCTGGCTGCAGCCGGAGTTGGACTGCTGGGGCTGGTTGATAATGACAACGTAAGCTTGACCAACCTGCAACGGCAAATTTTGTATAATTCTGATGTCGTCGGACAGGCTAAAGTTACCCATGCCCAAGAAGTACTGGAAGCGATCAACCCGAACGTACGGGTATTACCCTTTTTTGAACGGCTAACCGAATCGAATGCAGCCAGCCTGATTCAAGCTTACGATGTCGTTGTTGATGCTACCGACAATTTTCGGGCCCGCTACCTGATTAGCCACACCTGCCGACAACAAGGAAAGCCCATGGTTCATGGCTCCATCGAAGAGTTTAAAGGGATGGTTTCCGTGTTTAATTATCAGGGAGGACCAGTTTACGAAGATCTTTTCCCGGAAGCACCGGAAGACCAGTCGTTTGATGGTGCTCCAAAGGGAGTTTTCGGCGCATTACCGGGGATTATTGGCAGTATACAAGCCATGGAAGTCTTGAAGATCCTTACAGGAGCGGGAGAAACACTCTCAGGTAAATTATTCGTTTACAATGCCTTTGAATGTACCTCTTCGATCCTAAAACTGATTTAAGTTTAAAAAAACTTGTGCATTATTTAGATTGTATCTAAATTTGCCGCCATTAGCAATGGGGTGTCCTAAAACAACGGACTGAGATCATACCCAAAGAACCTGATCCGGGTAATGCCGGCGGAGGGAGGGCGCAACAAGGGAACGAGAGTTTCCACCTCATTGGTTATTTATTAACCAAACTTTCACTCAAAAAATGAAAAAAGTATTTTTTCTACTGGTCATGATGAGTCTGACCACCTTAACTTTCGCACAGTATTCAATTTCCGGTGTCGTGATGAACGAGAAACATGAAGTACTGCCTGGCGCCAATATTGTTTTGGCCGGAACGTACACCGGAGCTGTTGCGGATTCGAACGGAAAATTTGAGATCAAGGATTTACATTCGGGAACTTATGAACTTATCATTTCGTTTATTGGCTACGACAAAACAAGCCAAACTGTTGAGCTGAAGAACAGCAACAAAACCATTAACATCAGCTTAAAGCAATCGGGAATCATGACCGAGGAAGTGATGGTTTCGGCAACACGCGCCGGAGATAAAACACCGGTTGCCAAAACATCGGTTGACCGAACAACCATCGAAAATCGCGACATGGGACAGGATATCCCTTATCTGCTGACCATGACCCCCTCATTGGTAGCTTCATCAGATGCAGGAGCAGGCGTGGGTTATACCAACTTCCGCATTCGCGGTACCGATCTGAACCGCATCAATGTAACAGTGAACGGCATTCCGATGAACGATGCCGAATCGCACGGAACCTATTTCGTAGACATTCCCGATCTGGCCGGATCGATCGACAACATTCAGGTACAGCGTGGTGTGGGAACTTCAACTAACGGAGCTGCAGCTTTCGGAGCAACCATCAACCTGCAAACAACTACCTTGAACAAGCAACCTTATGCCGAACTAAGGAGTTCTGCAGGTTCTTATTCAACCTTAAAAAACACGGTTTCTGCCGGAACAGGACTGCTGGGCAAGTTTGCCTTCGATGTGCGTTTGTCGAAAGTAACGTCTGACGGCTTCATCGACCGCGCTTCATCCAATCTGAAATCCTTCTTTGTTTCGGGTGGCTATTACACCGAAAATACCATCGTGAAGGTGAATGTTTTCTCAGGATTCGAAGAAACTTACCAGGCCTGGTACGGCGTTCCTTCTGTGAAATTGAATAACGACCAGGCGGGGATGCAACGCTACCTGGACGACTGGTTGTGGTCGGGATCGGAACGGGAAAACCAGAAGCGCTACAACGACCTGATCAATTCGGATGCCCGCACATACAACTTCTACACCTATGAAAATGCCGTCGATCATTACCAGCAAGACCATTATCAGCTGCACTTTTCGCATAAATTCAATGAATACCTGAATTTAAATGCAGCCTTGCATTATACTTATGGCCGCGGATATTATGAGAACTACGAATACGACCAAAGTTATGCGGATTACCAAATGACAGCTCCTGAAGGGATTGATGTGACAGACATGGTTGTTCGCAAATGGCTGGACAACGATTTTTACGGGGCTACTTACTCGTTAAATTACGACGATGGCATCAATGCATTCACCTTTGGTGGTGGCTTAAATGAATACGACGGTCGCCACTTTGGCCGCGTAATCTGGGCACAATATATGGGTGATAACCTGACAGTGGAAGACTGGTACGGCGGAACAAGCGTCGATAGTCAGTTTGAATGGTACCGGGGTAAAGGTGTGAAAAAAGACTTCAACGTATTTGGGAAATACAACCTGCAAATGACGGAAGCTTTAAACTTGTATGCTGATCTTCAATATCGCCACATCGATTATAACATTACCGGAATAAACGACGACCTGCGCGATATCAGCCAGAAACACAAATTCGATTTTTTCAATCCGAAGTTGGGTATTTACTACAAGCCAAGCGCACAAAACGAAGCGTACCTGAGCTATGCCCGTGCTCACCGCGAGCCAAACCGCGATAATTTTGTGGATGCCGATCCAAACGGCAAGCAACCGGTTGCTGAGGCTCTCAATGATTTTGAAGCAGGCTATACTTACCGACGTCGCAACTACTCAATCGGGGCTAACCTCTATTACATGTTGTACAAAAATCAACTGGTGCAAACCGGGGAGCTCAACGATGTGGGAGCAACCATTATGGAAAATGCCGCCGACAGCTACCGCGCCGGTATTGAGCTGATGGGCGGACTGAAAATTACCCACGCGCTGAAATGGGATGTGAATGCAACCTTCAGCCAAAACAAGATTAAAAACTTTACCGAATATGTGGATGATTGGGACAATGGCGGTCAAATAGAAAATAAGCTGGGCAAAACCGACCTGTCGTTCTCTCCTAACACTATTGTAAATAGCCAATTGAGTCTGCAAGCAGCCAAAGGCTTATCAATCAGTTTGCTTTCGAACTACGTGAGCGACCAGTACATCGACAATACATCGAGTAGCGACAGGAAGCTGGATGCCTGGTTTGTGAACAACCTGAAAGTGGATTACACCATGAAAGGAATGCTGTTTAAAGAAATAAAGCTGCACCTGATGGTGAATAACCTCTTCGACGCCGAATACGAGAGTAACGCCTGGGTTTACTCGTACTACTATGGTGGAGAACGCTACAAAATGGATGGCTATTTTCCGCAGGCAGGCATTAACTTTTTTGCCGGAATTGACTTCAAGTTTTAATTCTATCGAAGGCTGTCCTGCGGGGCAGCCTTTTATCTTTCAATTAATCGGGTACAATTTGTAGAATCTTCCCGTTTTCAACATCAAAATATAGCGGTGCTACAATTACTTTCGGGTAGCGTTTACGCAGTCGGTCGACCTCGCAAAGCAGGAACTCGATGGTATTTCCGGTTTCGAAGAAAGGCGATAAATTCTCGAAGTGCGAACTTGCATTTTCGGCTTTCCAACCCGCATTATGAACCAGACCAGTTATAAATTCTTCTTTTTGTTCATCCAGCTGTTCCATGCCGCAATGGTTATGCCCAATTAATGCAATACATTTTACGCCACCAACGCCAATGGCATACGAAACCTGAAACTCGTGAAAGAACAAGTTGGCTCCCCCCGATCGAATAACAAAAGCAAAATTCTCCGGAATCCACAAATTTTTCCGGTTATCCATACACATCCCAATCAGGATCTGCGCCTGATTGTAGTTTTTGAACGTCTTATTCAAATTGTGGTATTCCAGCAACAAGCTAATAGCTGTATTCCGATATGCCGGAAGTATATCCTGCAGTGAGTTTACCTCGATGAGTTTTGCCATTTTCTTCTTTTCAACTTCAATCATCCTTTCAAACCCCCAAGCCCGCTTAAAGGTTCACCCATTGTTCACATTTTTCAGGAACCTTCGAATTCCTTTTTTTATCCTATTTTTGAAAAAAACTTTGATATGGCAGAAGACTGGAAAGATAAGTTGGGGATGGCTTTTTCAATTTCACCCGACTCACAAAACAAACAGGAAGAAGAAAAGCAGGAAAAAGTGCCCTCGATTCCGGCTAACAAACAAACCTTGTATGTTGAGCTGGATAAAAAAGGCCGCAAAGGAAAGTCGGCAACGCTGGTTACCGGATTTGAAGGTACCGATGACGAACTGAAAGAGTTGGCACGCATTCTGAAAACGCAATGTGGCGTTGGTGGATCAACCCGCGACGGAGAAATTTTGATTCAAGGGAACTTTCGGGATAAGGTGATGGATATTTTAAAGAACCAGGGATTTAAAGTGAAACGCATTGGTGGATAGGGCTGCCGAAAAAAACTGGTTGAACTTCCCAAATAGCAGGACAATGGAATATGTATATCGATAGGCCAGACGTTGTCATTGGTTGTCCATAGTTATCAGTAGTTGTCTTTTCCTTCAAAAACAAATAAAAAGCAGCATTGCACATCTGCATTCAATAAAAAAAGCCATCTTTTCCGATGGCTTTCATTTATTTCAATCTCTTGGTCAGCTTATTTAAGTCGAAGCGAAGATTGACCCGAGGTAACTTTAGACCACCTCCGCTTCCATTGCCATTTTTCGATACGGCATAAACATCGTCAATCAGATGTT
This sequence comes from Mangrovibacterium sp., assembly GCF_059905295.1. Taxonomy (NCBI): domain Bacteria; kingdom Pseudomonadati; phylum Bacteroidota; class Bacteroidia; order Marinilabiliales; family Prolixibacteraceae; genus Mangrovibacterium; species Mangrovibacterium sp. The sequence continues at coordinate 12,172 of NZ_JBZQJF010000149.1, read as the reverse complement.
TGTATTTTTTAGTCACATAGTTCCGTTTTAACTTCAGCGTAGGTGAAAGCTCCCCGTTTTGCGGCGACCATTCCTCACACACCAATCGGAACCGTTTGATCTCCTCGTGCTCACCAAGCGTTTTATTGATTAAAGCAACTTCTTTTCGGTACTGCGTCTGCACCGTTTTCAGTTGAACCAGCTCCTGGTTATCCCGAAAGTGGATTTTATGGTGAGAGCACCAATCGTGCAGGTAATCGAAGTTCGGAGAAATCAAAGCACTGGCAAACTTCTCGTTTTCACCAATCACCATCGCCTGCTCAATAAAGAACGACTCCTTTAACTTGTTTTCAATCATCTGCGGTGCAATATACTTACCGCCCGACATCTTGAACATTTCTTTCTTCCGATCGGTAATTTTCAGGTATTTCCCTTCATCCAGATGACCAATATCACCCGTGTGAAACCAGCCATCCTCGTCGATCACCTCAGCAGTTAGCTCCGGTGCCTTATAGTACCCCTGCATCACCGACGGCCCCTTACACAGGATTTCACCATCATCGGCAATTTTGACCTCTACGCCTTCCAATACCGTACCGACAGTCCCGATTTTCATCTCGCCTGTATACGGATTATTCACCGCAATAACCGGCGAAGTTTCAGTCAGTCCGTAACCTTCGAGGGTATACATACCTGCCATACCCAACACCTTAGCAATGCGGGGCTGAAGGGCTGCACCTCCCGAAACAATGTAAATTATATTATTTCCCAAGGCTTTGCGCCACTTCGAGTAAACCAACTTATCGGCCAGTTTAATTTGAAGAGCCACCAAAGGATTGTATTTCTTATTGAATTCGAAATGACGAGTTAAATGCAAAGCCCAAAAGTAAATGGCTTTTTTAAGGCCACTCAGATCATTCCCTTTCGAAACAAAACCATCGTAAACACGCTCCAGCAGACGCGGAACCGAGTTGAACATGTGTGGCTTAATTTCCTTGATTGCATTGACAATTTGCCCCAGGTTTCCCACATAGTAAACGCCCATTCCTTTATATTGAAAGTGGTAATTTACACTGCGCTCATAAACATGACATAAGGGTAAAAAACTGATTACGCGATGATCCTTACCTAAATCGTGCATTTTAGCATGCGTCGTGAAATTCGAAACCAGGTTCGCATGCGAGAGCATCACTCCTTTTGGAACTCCCGTTGTTCCCGATGTATAAATTAAGGTGGCAATATCATCCGGCTGAACAGCATTCTTAATTTTTTCCAATTGGGCACCCAGTTCGGTTTCGGCATCGCGCCCGGCCTGAAGTATTTCACCAAACCCGCGACATCCTTCAAAGTCGAAAGAAAAAACCAACTTGATGCCACTAAGCTGTTCCACAATGGGCTGCAACTTTTCACAAAGCTTTTTATCGCCCACAATCAGGCATTGCACTTCGGCATGCTCCAATATGTAAGTATATTCATCGTCACCGATGGTTGGATAAATCGGCACATGAACCATTCCGGCCATTCCCAAGCCCATATCAGCAAAGTTCCATTCCGGCCGGTTCGATGTAACAGTTGCTACTTTATCACCTTTCTTCAGCCCCAGGGCCATCATCCCCAGTGCAAAATATTTGGAATTTTCGGCATACTCAGCCGTTGAGTAAGTGTACCATCCCGAAGCATTTTTACCGCCTAAAGCATCTTTCCGTGGAAAGTTTTCCAGGCAATGATCCAGAATGTCAAACGTACGCGTAACCTTAACAGTCATTCTTTCACTCTAAGTTTAATTACCCGGCAAAGATAATATTTAGGCCTTATTAGCAACCGGGTCAAAAGCTGTTATACGCAAGCTTATAGATCCGGCAAAGCTATTTTTTGTCGGGAAGCACGTATTTCCGATACTTGCTGGAAGCCATAAAAATAAGCACAGCAATGACACCCAGCGCCACATAAACCGACCAATGCACGCCCTCAACACTTCCTTTTCCATACGAGTGCATGCCACTCAGGAAATAATTCACTCCAAAGTAAGTCATCAGCACTGAGCAAAAACCAAGGACAGCAGCCACATTAAAATTAAGGCGACCTCGCAGACCGGGTATAAATCGCATGTGAACGATGAATGCAAAAACAACAACGGTAATCAGCGCCCAGGTCTCCTTAGGATCCCACCCCCAATAGCGGCCCCAACTTTCGTTAGCCCAAACGCCACCAAGGAAGGTTCCGATCGTTAACATGTACAATCCAAGCGTTGCAGAAAGCTCACTAATGGTTGTCAGCTGATCGGTAAAATGTTCCACATTGGCCTGGTTTTTTTCCTGCATAAAAGCATACAGGATCAACACCAGCAAGCTTACAAAAGAGCTCAAACCAATAAAACCATAACTGGCTGTAATAACCGCCACGTGAATAAGCAGCCAATACGATTTTAACACCGGCACCAAATGCGTAATTTCCGGGTTCATCCAGTTTAGATGGGCTACAAACAACGTGATACCCGTCAAAAAAGCTGCAATTCCGAGAACCATCGGATATTTCCGACCAAAGACAATCCCTGCCAGCATGGTCGCCCAGGACACATAAACCATCGACTCATAGCCATTACTCCATGGAGCGTGTCCCGCGATATACCAGCGTAAAATCAACCCAACCGTATGAACCAGGAACAACACGATAATCAAGGAAGAGAAGGTGATTCGTACCGGTTTACTGACTGCTTTCTGCCGGAAAATATGAACAAACAGAACCACCAGTAAGCCGAAACCAAGCAAAAGGTACCAAGGGAATATTTGTTTGAAAGGTTGGTACTGGTTGTACATCAGCTCCATGTTCTTTTTCTGTTCCGATGGTAAAATATCGGCTCCGAACTTTTGCTGGAAACTAGCTACCGTTGCCATAATTTGCCGGGGTTGAATTTCACCTCCGGGGGTCAGCGACTCACGCAACAACTTAAAGCCGCTGGCTACAAACAAAGAATCTCCTTTGGAATATCCGGTCGGATTACTCCCAACGGCATACCAGGCATCCTTCGGATTAACAGGCGGGAAAAAGGTGAAAAACTCGCCATTGAAAACCATGAAGCAAATATTGACACGTTCATCTACGGTGAGGTAATCTTTATCCGACTGATTGCGCAGAGCCGGCATCTTTTTGTAGGCAGCCTGCACCTCCTGCAAAATACGGTACTGCCCCTTCTCGTCAAAGAAATCAACAACCGACGCCCATTTTTCTGTTGTCCCTAATTTCTCAGCGACTGTTTTATCCAGTTTAATCATCGGCACCGTGCGCCAAAGCTCAGGAAAAAGGTTCATGCTAAGCACGACTTCATCCGCCGATTTACCTTCAAACGAAGACTTCCGGGTAAGCTTACGCAGAATTTCATGATCCACCGTCGACATGGGTTCGATGCGCCCGTCATTACCATGAACCCACAACTCGGAAAAGTCGCTCACCAAATCCTGATCCAATGCCGGAATTCCGTTCAGTGTAGCATCGTTGGCATGCGCCGGGCTTGCCAGCATCATAAACAGCAAGACGATGCCGGCAACTCCCGCTTTATTCAATTCTTTTAAATGACGAACCAGGGAACGGAAATAGGAATGCTTCGCAAATAAAGCCAGGATCATGCCAATCGCCATCAACAGGTAGCCTGCATAGGTGACAAATGTGCCCCAGAAATCCTTATTGACCGAAAGTACCGTACCCTGTTCATCCTGATCGTAGGACGACTGGTAAAAACGATAGCCCCGATACTTCAGGGTATTATTCATAAATATGCGGTAGTCTTCATGAACTCCGTGTTCCTGATCATCCAGTTTAATCTCGCTGGCAAAGGACGAAGGACTATCGGAACCAATATAACGATCAAGCTGAAAATCTTTCAGATAAAGAGAGAATGGCAAGCTAATCAACTCCGAGCCATACGAAATTTTCATTGGCGTATTACCCACCATATAAGTCACGGGCCGCCCGATTTGTCCGGGGCGCCCAAACACATTCACATGATCAACATGGTCTCCATCCGACACTTCCAGCAATACAGCATCCTCTCCCGAATCCCCTTGTGTCGATCGGTTCACCCGAAGCAAAGCATGGGGATAAAACTTCTTAACCAACATCAGGTAATTATCGAAAGCATATAAGTGCATGGGCAGTACCGGCTGTCGGCTGCCGGCAGCCATCTTTACCGGCTCTTCACCGGTCATGGAGCGAATCTCCAAATCCCGATCCGTCACAATATACAATTGATCACCTTCATCCTCGAAACGAATATCAGCCTTTGGGCTATACCCCACAGTCAACGATCCCAGGTTGGTTATTTCCCCTTTTTTGAAGGTAAACGGCATCATGCCTTGTCCGGCCGACACCACAAAGTCAACCATTGGCTCACCCGCTGCATTTTCAACCGGTGTTTTTACAGCATTCTTCACAAATCCAACCGACCTAAACCGGACATGATGTCCTGCCAGCTCGATCGACTTCGAATAGGTTCCTGAGCGTAATTCTGAAAAAAGAACTTTCGTCTTTTCCTGCTTGCCAGGCATTTGAAGAATCATATAAGTATCGGTCGACACAATCGAATTGGAGCTTTCCCCTTCACGAATATGCATCACCCCTTCAAAACTGATATAGCGGGTAATTCCGGCACCAATAACAATCAAAATAAAGGAAATATGAAAAAGACCAACCACCATTTTCCGAGCCGAATACATCTTATACTTCAGAAAATTCGCCATCAGGTTAAAGCCCAGCAACACCAAAACAAGCTCGAACCAATGGGTATTGTAAATAATACTTTTAGCAGCCGGGGTTCCGTAACTAGCTTCGGTAAATGTTGCCACAGCCATCGAAATTGCGAACACCGCCAACAAGAAGCCCATAAACGGCATGGAAGTCAAAAACTTATAAATTCTTTTCATAAGAATGTATTTATCGGGTTGAAGTTTCAAGCATTGTATGTACCAGCAAAGGTTAATAACACCGTATCATCAGTTTGGTTGATTGCAGTAGCGGAAAAGGAGACCCAACGGTATGTTTTAGAAACAGCAAAAGCTGAAATCTGACTGATCTCTTTAAATATAAATCTGAAATATTGTACCTTTTGATCAGGAAACAGAGTCCTGAGCTTAGTAAAACACGATTAAAACTGGTGATTTATGAAATTGACATTCAAGCTTCATTACAACACAACACTGGGACAAAAGATTTTTTTATCCGGCTCGGTCGATGAATTAGGGAAATGGAATCCGGAAAAAGCGCTTCCCATGTACAATATTGAGAATGGTTTTTGGGTGATTGACCTGGACTGTTCACCCGCTGTTGAGCGACTGGAATACAAATACTTCATGCAGGATACAAGTGAAAACCTGCATTGGGAATGGGGAAGTAACCATTTTATTGATTTGCAAAACTACCCGCAACCAACCATCGAATTAGCTGACAAGTGGAAAGCCCTCTCACCGGCTGAAAAAGCATTTTACACCTCCTCCTTTTCGAAGGTCATTATGAAACCCGGAAAAAACAAAGGGAAGATCAACCGAATCTTAAAAGATAAGATCCTTCAATTTCGGATTAGCGTTCCCCGGGTCAGCGGCAACTATAAAGTTTGCATGATTGGCAACCAGGAGGTTTTAGGAAACTGGAGCAAAACACAACCGCTGCTGATGGAGTGCGGCGATGACTTTCCGGTATGGACAGTTCAGCTTAATGCTGAAAACCTGAAATTTCCGATTCACTACAAATACGGGATCTGGGATTTAACGACCGGTAAACTGGCAACCGTGGAGGAAGGCTTCGACCGCGAATTAAATACAATCCCTGTGCATGAAGCATCTTTCGTTTACCTTAAAACCGACAACTTTTTTCGGTACCCCTTAGGCAACTGGAAAGGGGCGGGTGTTGCCGTGCCGGTATTTTCACTGCGCAGTGAAAATAGTTTTGGGATAGGCGATTTTAGCGACCTGCTGGATTTTATCGACTGGGCAAAGTCGGTCGGAATGAGGATGGTCCAGATTCTGCCGGTCAACGAAACTGTAGCCTCTCACAACTGGCTCGACTCCTATCCTTACAAGTCAATTTCGGTAATGGCGCTTCACCCCATTTACCTGAGTCTTGACAAGATCGGAACCCTAAAGAATCTGAGTTTGAAGGAGGAGTTTGCAACACATCGCGCACGCCTCAACCTGGAAATGCATGTCGATTACCCCGAGGTTCATCGCATTAAATCGCGCTTTTACAAAAAAATATACGATCAGGATGGTGAGAAACTGTTCAAGAGTAACAGTTTCAAACAATTCTTCAAAGCCAACAAAGACTGGCTGGTTCCCTACGCTGCTTTCGTCTATCTGCGCGACAAATTTAAAACAGCCGACTTCCGCAACTGGGAGGATTTCCGACGGTACGACCGGTTTAAAGTTGAAGCTTTAAGTGCTCCGGGTGCCGAAAGCCGGGACGATATTCTGGTGCATTATTTCATTCAGTACCATCTGGATAAACAACTGAAAGAAGCATCCAACTATGCCCGAAAAAACGGCATCATCCTGAAAGGCGACATCCCCATTGGCATAAGTCCCAACAGCATGGAAGCCTGGATGGAACCTCATCTGTTTAACCTGGATGCCCAAGCCGGTGCGCCACCCGATGATTTTGCCGTGAAAGGTCAGAACTGGGGCTTTCCGACGTACAACTGGGACGAAATGGCCAAAGACAATTATGCCTGGTGGCTTCGAAGAATGCAGAAGATGGCTGAATATTTCGACACCTACCGCATTGACCATATTCTGGGTTTCTTCCGAATCTGGGAAGTACCGAGCGATGCCGTTGAAGCTTTACTGGGGCATTTCAACCCGGCACTACCATTAACAGCTGAAGAAATTGAGCAATTTGGAGTTCGGTTTGATTATGAACGACTAACGCAACCTTATATTCGCTATCATTTGCTGGTCGAGCAGTTTGGCGAGGACACCGATAGCATCATCCAAACCTATCTGGATGATTTAGGCAATCAGCAATATCGCTTAAAGGAAGAATTCAACACCCAACAAAAGATTAACACTTACTTTTTAAATGATATTGAAGAGGAACAACTGGAATCCGACAAACTCCGCATACGAGCTGGTCTGTTCGACCTGGTATCAAACGTTGTACTCGTCGGTACCGGATACAACCAATGGCATCCGCGCATTTCGATGATGACAACAAGCTCATATACAGAACTGGATCCATGGACACAGGAACGACTGAAAGAGCTATACAACCATTATTTCTATCGGCGACACGAAGAGTTCTGGTACCGAAAAGGCATGGAAAAGCTACCGGTAATTACCGCTGTTGGGAACATGCTGGTATGCGGCGAAGATCTGGGAATGATACCCGCCTGTGTGCCCAAAGCTATGGACGAGCTCAATATCTTAAGCCTCGAGATTCAGCGGATGCCGAAAGATCCGACCAAACAGTTTGCCCATCCGTCAGATGCCCCTTACCTGTCGGTTTGCACCACCTCAACACACGACATGTCGACCATCCGGGGGTGGTGGGAAGAAGACCGCGAAGCAACACAGCTCTTTTATAACCAGGAGTTAGGCAACTGGGGAACTGCCCCCTATTTTGCCGAGCCGGAGGTTTGCCAGCAAATTATCACCCAGCATTTCTACTCACCGGCTATGTGGGCCACCCTTCCAATCCAGGATTTACTGTCAATGGACGGACAACTCCGCTGGGATAAGACCCAGGATGAACAAATTAACCTGCCGGCCAACGTGCGCCACAAATGGCGATACCGCATGAAACAAAGCATTGAAGAGCTTAAAAAGGCTGACCAATTCAATGAGTTGCTTCGAGTGCTTCTAAAGGCCTCGGGACGAGATTCGGACTACTAAAACATCCATATAAAACAGGGGACTATGCGCTTTGCATAGTCCCCTGTTCCTATCTTTTCAGCTTAGCTGTTATTCTTCGATTTCGCCAACAAATACACCGGAGATATTCCAGGCACTAAACATGTTTCCGTCGGACTCTCCTAACGGAATATAAACCTGAATCCGATGTTTACCCGGCTTCAGATTATCCACCGGTGTGAAATAGGGCTGGGCGACAGCACCCGGACACCATCCCGAACGACTATAGTCGGATGATGAAAGTCCGTTCCAAAAATTACCCGATGCCGGATTCGACGCCCGGTACGTTCCGCAATCGACGCGCCAGGGGGTAAAACTGAAAAACGGCTGACCATCGATAAACAGTTCATTCTTCTTTGGCACAAATTCATCGCCACCGTCCCAGCCGCCATGGCCGGTAGTTATATAGCGGAAAGTCACATTTTTTACCCCTTCCGGAACAACAAAGTCAACCGTTAGGGTATCCTTCTTAAATAGGGTGCCATACTCCTGACCAGCCATTTCCATCACATTAGTTGTATTGAAAACCGGCTGCACCCAATATTTTTTGGCTGGTTTATCCGATACTTCCTGGTTGTTCAGGTAATACTTCAGATCCAGGCTCACCTTATGGCCACCACCATCGTAATTACCGACAAAAACACCGATCCAGCAGTCACCTTGTAAGGCCGGTAACAAATCAGTCACATCTTCTTTGTAGGTTACAGAATCAGCCCAGTTAATACCAACATCGCGTTTTTTATTAAAATAATGAACACCAAAAGGCGTAAAGAAACGCATCAACTCCAGCAATGGATCGTAATCCTTCGTCTCCACGACGCCCTGATAAACTTTGCCCTCTTTACTGGTATATTTCGGAAGCGAATCAACGCCATATTTTAATCCGTCGAGGAAGCTACGGGCTTTATCAACAGGAATCACAAACACCGAACCTGTCCGATCGTAGGCATCGCCATTCGACTGCTCGGTTACCTGTGCAAATACCGAGGTTCCGTCAGGTACCTGCGGCAGCTTCACGCGTTTTACCACAACTGTTCCGCCGGCAAAACGATACAAGGAATCGGTATACTCGCCCTTCGGATTGACAATCTGATCACCCCAATTTATTTGTTGCTTGGTAAAAACCGGTACGTCTTTCACAAAAGAATTACTCAACCGACGGTTAAATTCAACGTCATCAACCCCGATGCCCATGTCGGCTGGTATAATTTCCGGAATTTTCTTTTTTCGGTAGATATGAACATCAGTTGCTTCCCAGCCCGAGCTCTCATTACGAACATATTTCATTACGACTGCCCCGGGAAAAGGGAAATACATCATCGGCGTTCCCTGCAAACCAGTTCGGGTTGTTACCCACAATTCTATTTTATTGGAAAATGAAGAACCAACATATTTTTGACATCTGTATCCCGCAATCCGCTCGGGTTTTCCTTCCGGCTTAAATCCATCTAGTTTAGAGAAGGGATAGGTTGTGAAATAGCGCTCGCCATTCATAAAAGTAGCCTGCCGAATTAGCGTGGTGCCATCATAATCAAAGTAGTTGACTTGCTTCGGAACTTCAGGGATCAGGTCTTTACCCGACTGATCCAGCCAACTTTTAGCAATGCTGTCGGTGTACTCCACAATCATTTTGTCACCACCCGGCACAATTGCGCCGTTTCGCCAGGCCGCATATTCAATTCGTCCGCTTTTGTCAATTCCTTTGCCCATTACATAGCCTAGTGAGCAAAGACCAATCATCAACAGTAATATTCCTCTTCTGTACATCGTGTTTAATTTGTTTGCACTAAAAATAGGTCAAAGCCATCAAACATTCAATTACAAAAACGAGGAAGTCATTTAAAACCAAGCTGACGAGCTGAAAATATGAACTTTACAAATTAAAAATATAGCCCAGCGAAATGCGGAAATAAGAAGAGTTTGGATATTCGTAGCTGTCGCTAACAGTTTGCGGCAGGTTGTAATTATACGAAACTTCCAGATCGAAGCTTTTCCAGCTCAGGTTTAATGGCAGTTGCAGCTGGATGTTCAGCAAGCCGAAAACATCTTTATAGTAGGTTGAAATCTCCGTCTGTGTGGTTTCGTCGAAATAGGCTTCATTCAATAAGAACTCGGCAGCTTCGGAACCCCAAAACAAGCTCACCTCGGGCTCCAGTCGCAGGTAATTATAACGGCCGAATTTAAGCAGGTTCAGGTAAGCGTATACATCCCACGATATTTGCTGCCCAAATTCTTTTCCCATCAAAAGTGTTCCATCCAGGCGAGTGCCAAGCATCTTCGATTTCAGGGTGATCCCTGCATTCAGGCTGGAATTGTATATCGGATCGAAGTCGGGATCATTGACATGGAACAGGTAATAATCGAAGGATGCCCGATAGCGGAAAAAGGACGCTTTTTTGAGGCCGCGCCCAAAACCGGCTGAAAGCACCGTGGTGCGGTAACCAGGGTCGAGCTGGCTGTACCAACTGCCCGACACCCCGGCAAAGAAACCTTTGGAGTGCATATAATACAGCTGACCGGACAGGTTATACTGGTCGCTGCCAATCTCGCGACCGGCAAAATAGGTTTTGCTGCTGAAGTTGGTTCCGGCATAGATGAAATGGAAATTTTGCTTCGGGTTGAAGAGCGCATACAGATCATCGTCGCCAAACAACACATCGCTCAGCAGTGAGTCAATCCGGTTGATGCGTTCATTCTCCAGAATATCCGTATGCTGTGCCACTGCCATTCCCGACAACATCAACAGTGCTATTACTATTAAGCTTATCCGTTTCATGTTTTTTCTATTTAAAGAGCTTCAAGATCCGAGCCTCAGGCTGCAAGTTGACTCAAATTCCAGCTTTTAAATTCCAAATTTCAAAAAGGGAACGCGATACAATCGCGCACCAGCGAGGGATCAGTCGCAGTAACCAGAAACCCGGAACTTGAAGCTCGAAACCCGAAACTTGAAACCTGGAACTCGAAACTCGAAACTCGAATTTGTCCATACTTGTTTTTTACCGGCCATTAGCTTTCTTGCCACCAAAATGACAAAGCCGCCCGTAGGCGGCTCCACCTTTTTAATTAATTACCACCTTTACCATTACCCCCGTAGCCATTGCTACCGGCATTCTCAGAGCCTTGCTGCTTCGCCTCTTGCTGTGCAGCCTCCTGAGCTTGTTGTTGCATTTGCTGCTGCGCTTGCTGGCGCACCTGCTCTTGTACAGCAGTTGCATTTTCGCAGGTCTCAGACTGTTGCAGTCGCTGGCGTGCTTGTTTCATTTGTTCTCCGGTCACACTTTGACGGAACTGCTGGCGGTTTTCAGCACGAACTTGTTCCTGTGCCTGAAGCATTGCCTGTTGTTCTTCGGTCAAGGTTGCCATCAAAGCTTCGCGTTTTTGTTCGCGGGTCATTTCCTGGTTTTCCAAAATAGCCATCTGTTCTTCGGTTAAAGTAGCCCGGAAATTTGTGCGGAACTGGTTGGCACTTTCCTGTTTCTCGGCAACCATGGTCATTTGCGCATCAGTCAGATTGATTTGCGAACGATCCTGTTGTTGCAGTTTGTCTTGTGCAGGACCATCACCATCACATGATCCGTCTTTCAACTGATCTTTGGTTTGTAATTTCGTCTGATCCTGATCGGTTGTTTGCGCCATTGCTGCAGGAGCTGCAAAAAACAGCGCTAAAACCAGTGTTGCGATTGTTCGAGTCATTGCTTTCATAACGTATGAATTTTAGTGTGTTATTGATTCATTTTCGTATGCTAACCGCACCAGTGTTCTTTTACCCTACCCTTGGGTGAAAAAAATTCTGAATTTTTTTAAGATGGAACGGAAAAAGGAAGAGGCGATTCGGGGGCTGGCGGATTGGATCTGAGATGTTATTGACCGGGTGACCTGGAGTCACCCGGTCAATCCCTGCTGGGAGAAGCAGGACGCGGTATTATACCGCCATAGCCCCTTAACAGGGAAGACCAGTTGACACCTTATGCATCCATAAACCCTCAACAGGGAAACCAAGTTGCAGGATTACGCGTCAGTAGTCCGTGTTTAGAGAACCCCGATGTGGTCGTACGCGTCGGTAGCCTTGGAACGGAAAGACCAGTTGGCACATTACGCTCCGGTTAACCCTCAACAGGGAAACCAGGTTGCTGGATTACGCGTCGGTAGTCCGTGTTTTAAGAAGCCCGATGTGGTCGTACGCTTCGGTAGCCTTGGAACGGAAAGACCAGTTGGCACATTACACTCCGGTAGACCCTCAACAGTAAACCAGTTTGCGGGATTACGCGTCAGTAGTCCGTATTTAGAGAAGCCCGATGTGG
>NZ_JBZQJF010000148.1:0-2812 GCF_059905295.1 Mangrovibacterium sp. | reverse complement strand
TTTTTCAATCGCTGTACCATTGGTTTTTTCAGATGAATTGAATAACGAGCTAATGTCCGAACCAATTATATATTCGAGGGTAGTATCGAATATCTTCTCAATCTGGTAATTCCCACTCTGAATGATGAAACTACTGTCTGCAGTCAGAATCCCAACAGTATCGGATCCGGTGGAACAATTCTCTCGATTCACAATAGGTATCCCCGAGACACGTCACCTTGAAAACAATTATTCGCATCAACAAATTATTTGTAGTTCACTTGCTATCAGTAACAGTTCATTTCTGAGGTTTACCAGCAATGTTGTTATTATACCGTTAGATATGCAAATTATTAGTATAACGCAGAAACCATACCAATAAATCGACCAACTGTATCTTCTGGTTTTTCAGGTAAATATGTAAATTGATCATCTTTAATACAATTCAAAATGCCGTTAGGATTCTAACAAAAAAAAGAGACCTGATTTATAAGACATTGTTAAAAAAACAGATGGGTTAAGTTATTAACCTGTCGGCCGTTAAATTACTAACGGTAATTTAATCATTTAAACAATTCCGGCATTACAATAAAATTCCACCCAAATTGCAATCCATGGTCAGCAATACTCTTTTTTATTATCCATTCTCTCAGATATGTGTCGTACAACAAAAATGAGAGTTCCCGAAGTACCGTGCTATGTCCTGTACCACAGAAGCCCCATCGTTTGATCGTTAAACTTCTAACATCACCAGACTATCGCCGCGAGAGTTAGTTGTGGCGTACGAATCGGTTTTTATCATTCAATTGTAAGGTGTACTCTATATAGAGCCTGTCCCAAAAAAGGCTATATTTTAGCCAGTAGTTGACAAGTAGGAAGATATGTGGGTTCGGCTGAGAGAGAAGTTGACTATGAACAATCAGATGGATCCATTTTGCCCCGATCCGGACGCACCTCACCCTGTGTGCGGTTATTTTTCTTCGAGAATGATGATGTATGCTCAGGCAGCATGAGCACATGTTTCAGGTGGGCCATCCCGTGTAAGTTTCTCAGCTACAGCCTTACGGGCAAGACTCAGCAGGTTATGTGCGAAAACAGCGAAACTCACTGCAATGTTGCGATGAGCATATCCCTTGCAGTTTAGTGGATTATTCAGAAAGACATTTTTCAGTATTGCTATGCGTCCTTCGGTTTGTGCCCGTCGTTTGTGCAGTTCTTTTATCTTGCCATCAAACTCCGGAACTTCCCCTTTGGGATAGATGCCGTTGAGGATATCTTCTTTCGCAAGTTCTTCAGTATTTCTTTTTCCGGCAAAACCCCGATCCGCAGTAAACGATGTAATCGGACCGAACGCTTCCGTTATTCTTTGGATACTTTGCTGTACAAGAAGGTTATCACCCGGAGGCTGCTGTTTGAAATACAGCCAGTCCACAATCAGCCCGTCACGCTGTTCCGCAAGGTAGAGCCCGTTACCGAACTCGACTTCTGCTCCGGCTTTGCCACGTACGATGACATGCGTGTGCGGCTCATACAAGCTCAGTATTTTATGTTCTGACTTGACGCGACGTCCACCAATAATGCGTTCATGGGCTTGCCTGATGGCTTCAGGTATCTGCTCAACAACCATATCGATCCGCTTAATGATTTGCTGTGATTGCTTCCAGGTCAAATCGGTTGACTGCCAGTTTTCTTCAAGTACGGCACGGTATCTTTTACCATGCTCAAAAACTGTCTGGGTGAGTCGTTTCATTTTCCGCAAAATAGCCTTACGTCTTTTAACGGCATCTCTGGTTCGTCGCGCTGCTGCCATTGCCATGCACAGGGAGTTAATCTTGGTAATGAATGTTTCCGGAGGTGCTATCCGATGCTTTAAACCGTTCCTGCGAACACACTGAATCGCTTTGCACAGAGAGCGAATGGCGTCGCGCAGCAACACCCAATCAGTTGGGATATGGATATTGGCCTTTATACAGGTGGTATCAGCAAAGATCTCATCGAATGCAAGAGGATGCTCCAATCCAAGAATCCCTTTAGCGGAATCTTCACCGGAGGCCACCTTTAAAAGGTCATTTACTGCCACACGAATTTCTTCAGGCTTGAAACGTTTACTGAAGCGCTCAAGAGTACTTTTCGAAGGGATTGTCTCATTACGTATCCCGCCGTAAACACCGTAGCCGGTAAACCATTGAAACAGGAGGCTGTCGGCGAGTCGTGTCGCAAGTTGACGAAAGCTCAAACTGGACAATACACCTAAAAGTGTACACCGAAAGGCTCTACGTGCGGTTTGCAGTTGATATGACGTCGGATCGAAGCACCCTTCCGATTTGAAAGTGCGGTATAAAAAATCGTCTTCAACATTGCTTGAGCTCAGAATATGCTCCATTGCAATGAGATGGTTACGATCCTGGTGGTAGTCTTTTGAGGCTGAAATATCAGGAAGATGGGGACGGAGGGTGAGTTGTTGAACTATATTTGACAAAACGGCTGTGTTCCTTTCTCTTTTTTGTGCTAAAAAAAAGATATAACACACCGTTTTTGGGCGAAAGGGGTAATTTACCCCTTTTTGCCCTTTCGTTAATCAATGTAACCTGTTGATTAATAAAATTATCCTGCCATTGGGACAGACTCTAATTACTCAAAAATATTCAGTTTTATCACGATTCTATTATTATACGAATTTCAACGTAAGATAATTTCCAGCAGGTTTATATAATTCATTGTCCTTAATCGAAGTTGTATTTCAGGGTGACTTATTGTTCTTTGATTTCGTTATTGCGGTGTCCCAGTACGGCTGTCCCTCAAACCTTTGTACCAGGAAATCTACGAAAGCCCT
>NZ_JBZQJF010000147.1:0-3170 GCF_059905295.1 Mangrovibacterium sp. | reverse complement strand
CTGGGGTCAACGCGACCAGTGGTCATATCTTTATTCTTGACAAATGGTAATTGGGGTCATCAAATTTGTTAGACAACTATATTATTGGATCGCACCGTTCAATTATTCAAAACAATCCATCGCCTCGAAAGCGCGGAGGCCTACCTGTAGGCCCGACCTTTCGCAATTTGTCCGTTACCTCTTCCATTGCCTCCACGCGTTTGGCGTCCAGTGGAAAGCTGCGCATGACAACCTTGCTGAATTCGGCCCAATTCACCATCGACACTACTTATCCGCAACTGCCACCGACCGACAAGAATAGAGATCTCCCCCCGTGCTTTGCAATGATTTAAAATGATCATTGCATTATTTTGATGCATATTCCCGAATATCTTGTCATTGCAGTAAGTTTGACATGTTTTTCTATTGGGTATTGCATCATTGTGAAGCAGCTAGTATTATCACTCCCCCCTTGAATGTCCTAACCGATTATTATTATGGCCAAATATTTATCGGCATGCATTTTGCTTTTTACGCCTCGAAAGTTAGGATAACAATCAAAGCGGAATTCGTAAACGTAATAGTCACCACTTTCGTTCTTTGACAAAATTAATCTTTGGCTCTACCATTTAACGAAAAATAGTTCTACATCAACATCATGAATCCTTCACGATTATTCAATTCCAAAAGAAAAAGATAATAGTTACATTCAAATTTGGACAGGGGGCAACTTATGTTAAAAATCAAACAGTCTGTTGGGATAAATGGAGCAAATCAGTATCAAGATGTTTTCTTAATTCAAACGGCATTAAACAAAGTTCAACCATTATTGAACGGAAAACGACTTAAAGAAGATGGACTTCATGGTAAAATCACCGCATCTGCGATTTCCGAATTTCAGACGAAGTATGTAAAGATGGTCATACCTGATGGGAGAATAGACCCAAATGGCAAATCGATCAAAGTCCTGAATGAAATCGTTGTCCGGAAAAACGATAAATTGTTATTTCCTCTGGCATTTCAACCAGCGCAAAGCTATAGAACAGGGATGCGCGCATATGGTTCTAATCGTTCATCAGGAACTCGCAAGCATGCTGGTTGTGACTTATATGCACCTAAAGGCACAGCTATTAGAGCCATTAAGGACGGTATCGTTATTCAAGACTATCCGTTTTATCTGAGTACTCGCGCTTTGGAAATTGACCATGGAGACATTTTAGTTCGCTATGGTGAAATTTCACACGTAGCAGTGGGAATAAAAAAAGGTGCAGCAGTTAAGCGTGGGCAGATAATTGCATCGTACTTTCCACACCTCATAGAGATAAAAGAAAGCTATTTTTTAATGTTATGATATTAGCCACATAAACGATTCTGAACGATAGTTGTTGAATGAATGATAGTTAGTCTAGACTTCTATCTATGCCGGTGCTATTTTGCTCCGAAAGAATGACTAAAAGGAGCGAAATGGAATTACCGAATCTTTCTGGTGCGAAGTTCACCAATGTTCAGCATCTACCAATTGTGAAAGAGTATGCAAGGCAAATCAAATTGGTCGAAACCATAGACGGCATGGTTGAGTCACAGATGGACTTGAGTCCTGGCGTTGCGGTTTTAGCGATGGTTTTGGACACATTGACAGGTCGTACGCCTTTGTACCGGTTGGTCAACTTTTATAATGAAAAAGATGATGCGTTGCTGCTGGGCCAATCGGTGGAACCGGGACTTTTTTCAGACCATAACCTGGGGCGGGTATTGGATAAAATATACGAGTCCGGAACCCAAAAGATTTTTGGACAACTTGCTCAAAATGCCGTGGGCGGTTTTCGGATAGATACCCAGTGCGGGCATTACGACACGACCTCGGTCAGTGTATTCGGAGATTACGATTTATCTGAAAAGCCCTTTCATATCACTTACGGGCATAGCAAGGACAAGCGGCCGGACCTGAAGCAGTTTTTAATTGAAATGCTTTGCGTCGATCGCAACATCCCTATTTTGGGTGCAACCCGCGATGGTAACGGTTCCGACAAAACGCTCAATAATGAGCTTTTGACCGGGGTATCAAGGTACATGTCAAAAAATGGTCTTAAGAATGAAGCATATATTCATGTGGCCGACTCGGCGATGGTAACCAGCGATAATTTGGAGGCGGCCGCTGTAGGAAACATATTATTTGTTAGCCGCTTGCCGGCAAACTTCAAAGAGTGTGGTCGAGTAATCGAAGAAGCCGTGGCAAAAGATCAATGGGAGGATATCGGCATTCTGAATCGAACTTCGGCAACGAAAAAGCGCCCGGCCGCATTTTACCGTTCGTTTGAAACCACGGTGGAGATAAACGGAAGAACTTATCGAACGATAGTAGTACACTCAAGCGCCCATGACAAAAGAAGGCATAAACGAATTGATCGGCTTTTAAAAAAGGAACGAAAGGAGCTTGTGCAATTATGCAAAAAGGCCGAGAAAACGCCATATTATTGTGAGGCTGATGCACAGATGGCGGAGAAAAAGCTTTGCAAATCGGCTGAGAGATCAAATTGTCACCGGGTTTTGACGACAATAGATAAAGTTGCCAAATACAAGCGCGGCCGTCCGGTGAAAGGCAAAGAGCGACAAATAGATTATCATGAATATTACTTGAAGACACGGATTGTGGAAAACTCTGAAAAAGTAAAGACATTGCGTTCGGAAGCCGGATGCTTTGTTTTACTGACCAATTTAACAACCGAAGAGCAGTGGCAAGATTGGGATGCCGATCGTCTGTTGCGGTTGTATAAGAATCAAAGCGGCATCGAACAAAACTTTGGATTTTTGAAAGACCCCGCAATCGTGAACGGCATATTTTTGAAGAAGACATCTCGAATTGAAGTGTTGGGCCTGATACTTTTGATATCGCTGTTGATTTGGAGGTTGATGGAACGATCGATGCGCCAATTTGCCGAGGCAGATGGAAGTACATTGCCGGGCTGGGAGGAACGTAAAACAAAAAGGCCTACTTCTTTCATGATGACGACAAAGTTTATGAATGTGCTTGTGATAACAATCGGCAATGTTCGTTATCTCGCGAACCGATTTACAGAGGTTCAATTAGCTTACCTAAAAGCATTGAAAATTGATCCAAAAGTCTTTGTTACGCCTTGAAATGGAAATAAATAAATTATCGTAAAACTGGAAAATTAGGTGTGGAAAGTACG
>NZ_JBZQJF010000146.1:0-5483 GCF_059905295.1 Mangrovibacterium sp. | reverse complement strand
GGGGATTCAACTAGTCCATGGCAAAGAAGCACTCATCCTCGTTTCGGCAGCAACAAGCTTTAACGGTCCCTACAAATCCCCCGCTTTCGAGGGAAAAGACTACCAGGCAATAGCCGACAGCATCCTGAGCAAGGCTGCACAAGCCAACTGGAACAGCCTGAAGCAAAAACATACGGTCGATTACCACTCCCTCTTCAACCGGGTGAAGCTTGACCTGGGGCAACTGCCCGGAACAGATACCATCCCAACCGACCAGCGCATCATCTCCTTTTACCAAAATGAAGATCCGTCCATGGTATCTCTGCTATTTCAATATGGCCGCTACCTCTTAATATCCAGCTCACGCCCCGGAACACAGGCTGCCAACCTTCAAGGAATCTGGAGCCGCTCGGTACAACCACCCTGGAATTCCAACTACACGCAAAATATCAATGTGGAAATGAACTACTGGCCCGCCGAACCGACCAACTTGAGCGAGCTAACCAATCCGCTGATGAACCTGATAAAAACCAATGCAGTTAAAGGCAGAGCGGTAGCCAAATCGTACTACAAGCTCGATGGATGGTGCAGTCACCACAATGGCGACATCTGGGGGCACTGTGCTCCGGTAGGCGACAACGGCCACGATGATCCCATGTGGGCCAACTGGCCGATGGGTGGCGTATGGATGCTTAGCCATGCCTGGGAGCATTACGCTTTTACCGGCGACACAGCTTTCCTGGCCGATATGTACCCGCGCATGAAAGGTGCTGCCCGCTTTCTCATTGGTCTGTTATCCGAAGATGCTGAAGGCTACCTGCAAACACGCTTTGGTACTTCTCCCGAAAACCAGTTTCACGATCCCCAAACCGGCGAACCCGTATCGGTTTGTGCCGGCCCGGCCAGCGATCTGTCCATGACCAACGAGCTACTCAATCACTGCCGGCTGGCAACACAAATATTAAATACCGACCCCGAATTCAAGGCCGAGCTCGACAGCCTGATTCCGCGCCTGCAGCCCTTCCGTGTAAACGACAAAGGCGTGCTCATGGAGTGGAACGAAGATTTCGAGGAAGTAGATCCCCACCATCGTCACCTTAGCCACCTGTATGGTTTTCACCCGGCAAATCAGATCAACCTGTGGAATACTCCCGAACTCTTTACAGCCGTCAAAAACTCATTGCTGCGACGTGGCGACGAGGCGACAGGATGGTCTATGGGCTGGAAAACCAATATGTGGGCCCGAATGCTGGATGGCGACCATGCCCTCAAAATCATCAGCAACCTGTTTTACCCCATGGATTTTGGCCCGCAACGGGAAGGCCATGGAGGAGGCGGCATGTATAAAAATATGCTCGATGCCCATCCCCCCTTCCAAATAGACGGCAACTTTGGCGTTACAGCCGGTATTGCTGAAATGCTACTGCAAAGCCATGCCGGTGCCATTCACCTGTTGCCGGCCCTGCCCTCCAAATGGCAAAACGGATCGGTGAGCGGACTAAAAGCCAGGGGTGGATTCACCGTCGATATCAGCTGGAAGGATGGTAAACTGGTTACAGCAACCATTCATTCGGCTTTAGGCGGAAAATGCTTAATCCGCTCCGAGTGGCCTTTGGATCTCCCCGAAGCTCCTGCCGGTGAAGCATCCAACAAGCTGATGGCACCCACCCCAATCCCGGCTCCCGAAGTGTTCGGAACCCCCGACCTTCAGCCCAAAAACACAAAAACCTATTATTTATATGAACTGAATGTCCCCAAAGGCGGACAACAGGAAATCAAAAGTATCTGACAAGCATTAAGTACGATAATAGAGGAGGACAATTCAATTTGTTCTCCTTTTATTTTTCCGGACCGGCACCATTGGCAAGCCACACCAGTCTTTTTGAATTCCGTCCTCGATAAAAAGTAGACCAGGTCTCGCTCCGGACAAGCGTCCATCTACATTCGATTGTTTTCAACTGCATTCTCTTATTTTCCACCACTTTCATCCCTGTTGGTGAATTCGCTGAGTCATGTCTGTTTTTGTTGCAAAAAAAAGCTAACCCATGCATTTTTTACCAAATGGTAAATTTCAATTCAATAGACTCCCGTAACTTGGTAACTACAAAATTGCGATACAAACACCTAAAATTGAAAACTATGACAAACCGAATTTACAGTTGCAAAGACGTGGACATGTTGATGGCATCTCTAACCATCATGAAGAGTTTCAAAACCAATCTAGCCGACCTTGGTCTAATCCGATCCAACTGGACGGATACTTATGAAAGTGACCTCTCAACGCGCATACAAAATGCGATTGACAACTACCTCGGGCTCGACAAAAAGGGGGAACAACGAAAAGCCACCCTGCTACTTCACAGCATTCAGGAACCGGCACAAAAAGCACTCTCGTTTCTGAAAACGCAAATTGAAGTCGATTTTAAAATAAATGCCGACGAAATATTGCAAACACTGGGCTACACCAGCAATTGGAAAACTGCTCGCACAGACGATCAGGAAGCACTAATACAGCTACTCTACGCCTTTAAAAAGGGAATGACCGATGCGCTAAAAACCGAATTGACTGGCAAAGGCACCAATCCAACTTTAATCGAAAATATTATCGGCTATGCTGCCCAACTGGAAGAGGCCAACGTAAACCAGGAAATCCTGAAACAAACCAGTAAAGAATTAACCGAAGAAGCTGTTGTCGAACTAAACGCCATTTACCTCCAGATAATCGGGATCTGCAAAATTGCCTCTAAATACTACGAAAACCAACCAACACTGGCCAATCAATTCACCTTTATCCGGGTGGTCGACAACATGCATAGTGAAGAAGCTAAAAATAACAACAATCTTCCCGATGTGTAAATTGAGTCCTGTTTTTACCTACACTACACATCAACAAAAGCCGTCTCCAAAAAAGATGGCTTTTCTCTCAGTTAGACGAAACCTACACGTTGTCCATTTCCGCTTAGACGCCACTTTTATCCTACTCTTCTCAATAAGCAATCGAATAACAAGCACCGTCCAACCATTCGCGATCTCCAATTGTCATACTTCACCAGGTAGATGCTTCCTTTCCACTCTTAGCCAGCTTACCTCCACTACCAGTAACATTACCGACATACATCGAAGGAGTTCCTCCACTCCTGGAAACCTGACCGACACTCATCGATGGAATACCGACACACATCGAAGCTCTATCGACATACCTCGACAAGTCAACTCCACACATTGTTACCCTATTGACGCTCATAGCAACAATACCGACACACATAGCCAGCTTTCCGACACAGTTCGCTGAAATGCCGACACAACCAGTTACCTGCGTCAAAGACAAATTTACCCTTATTTAAGACTTAGACATCCGATTTGTTAACTCAATATTAAGCTTCACCCAATTAAATTGTGCACAATTTATTTTAAACCTATATTTGTCCCATCAAATTCAAGATCATGAACGACATGCTGAAATTGAAAAGTCAGGCTTGCTTTCCCATCTACGCCTTGTCGCGGGAAATCACCAGTACCTATCGCCCGTTTCTGGACGAGCTGGATATTACTTATCCGCAGTACCTGGTGATGATGGTGCTTTGGGAAGAGGATCCGCAATCCGTTAACCAAATTGGGCATAAGCTGGATCTGGACAGCGGTACGCTCACCCCCTTGCTGAAACGGTTGCAAGCTAAGAAGCTCATCAGCCGCAATCGGAAATCCTGCGATGAGCGGGTGGTCGAAATCAGCCTCACTCCAACCGGGAAAGACCTGGAAAAAGCTGCCGAGCAGATTCCTCTGAAAGTAATGGAAGCCATGAATGTTACAGCCGAAGAATTACAGGAGCTTAAAGATGTCGTCACCAAAATTTTGAATAAACAACGAACAAAAGATTAAGACACAATTAGAAATAATTAGAAGAAAGGAAACAGAACAATGTCATTACTGGAAAATTTAAACTGGCGCTATGCCACTAAAAAGTACGACCCAACCAAAAAAGTATCACAAGAAGATGTTGATAAAATTGTCGAGGCGGCCCGCTTGGCACCAACATCATCAGGCTTGCAACAATTTAGAGTAATTGTAGTGTCGAATCAGGAATTGAAAGAGAAGATGGTTCCTATTGCCTGGGGTCAACAAATCATGGCCGACGCATCGCATGTACTGGTATTTGCAGCTTGGGACCGTTACACCGAAGAGCGCATCGACACCATTTACGATCGTACAACCGACGAGCGAGGCTTACCCCGTGGACGTTTCGGATCGTACACCGACAAACTGAAAGCCGCTTACCTCCCTCAAACAGAAGAAGAAAATTTTGTACATACAGCCCGCCAATCTTACATTGGCTTCGCTTTAGCCATTGCTCAGGCTGCCGAACTGAAAGTTGACTGTACCCCGGTTGAAGGCTTTACAACGGAAGAAATGGACGAACTGCTCGGACTAAAAGAAAAAGGACTAAAAAGCGTGACCCTGCTGCCAATTGGCTACCGCGATAGCGAAAGCGACTGGCTGGCACCCATGAAAAAAGTTCGCAACCCTAAGGAAGAATTCGTATTGGAATATTAATCCTCACCCTATGATACACAACGAAAGACTACCCATCCCGGGTGGTCTTTTTCGTCTATTTTATCCTGTCACGAAATAGACAGCCCCTCCGGTTCAAGGACATTAACATGGAACGTTGCCCAACATGCCGTTTAAGCGAAAAGCTTAGTAGCGAAACAACGGTAAAGAAATGAACAGCAAACCGCTTCTCATATTTCCCCAAACCGCCGAAGGGGCTTAAGTAATCTGCACGATATCCAGCCCTAGCAAGCTCGAAGCGCCCCCGCCTAATGAAAAAGGCCGTTAAGAAAACAGTTGGAGCGTACGTTAAAAAATTGTGCCTGTCCGACGAGTCCGGCCACTGCCGGATGAGGAGTTTGAACAATTTTAGCCCTCGGAAACTGTTTTTAGTTCTTTTTCATTCAGCGGCGGCTCTTTTTGATTCCTTTTTCCAGCTGCAGGGAAAAAGGAATAGCCTGTCCGGCTAGAGAACAAAAAGAGGAACAGAAACAGATGAGCAAGGTACTGGATAGGATTACTGCGGAACTTAACAATTAACTGACTCTCCCCTGATTCATCTAAAATCATGATTTTAGATGAATCTGTCCCCTCTCTGCTGGCAGAGAGGGGTGGCGCGAGTATTACGAGCGACGGGGTGAGTCAAGACCAGCTGAAGGGAAAAGGAATAGCCCGTCCGGCTGGAGGACAAAAAGAGGAACAGTACAAAAAAGGATCATTCAAACCATGCGGCGCAGGCACAATCAGCACAACAAGCAACATAGCACGTGCGCCTAATGACGCAAAACCACTCCACCCGGGGCTACCCAAATTTCACCCGCTAGGGTGATTCTTTTTGAATTCCGTCCTCGATAAAAAGTAGGCCGGTCTCGCTCCGGACAAGCTTCCATCTACATTCGATTGTTTTCAATTGCATTCTCTTATTTTCCACCACTCTCATCCCTATTGGTGAATTC
>NZ_JBZQJF010000145.1:0-10719 GCF_059905295.1 Mangrovibacterium sp. | reverse complement strand
TAAGTTCAGCCAGGTGATCTCCTTCTGTCGTCGGAGCTTCCCGGCTTCACTAAGCTTCCAGTTCGCTTCCTACCCTCGATAAAAAGTAGGCCAAAAGCGCTTCGAGCAGCTTCCATCACCATTCGATTTTCTTCAATTGTCTTCAACTGCCTTCTCTTGTTTTCCTCCACTTTCATCCCTGTTGGTGATTCCCCGGAATCTTGTAGGTTTTTTAGCAGGGAACGAAAAAAAACGACAGGGACAGTCTTGCCAATAACAGGAACCCTCAAATTTGAACCAACTCAATATGCAAAACAGTCTAAACGACTATAACGCGTACAAAATCGAGGTGGTGCATAATTTCCCGAATAACCAACAAATAGGCGACAAAGCCCAAATCGTCAGGGATGACATCCTGGCTCGCCGGCAATCCTTTTACAATAGCGGCAAACCGATCGAACACATTCTCCAGTTCAATTTGAGGGATTAAAGTTTCACCCGCTTCATTTCGGGTTGTATTGAAGGCCAGTTCTGCAATCAGCTTCAGTTGCGGATCGGCAGACTGTAAAACAAATTCGTCCTGAAACAAGTCTTCCACTTCAGCTAAAACCTCTTCAGTAAAGTTAATGGCATGATCAACTTCATCATAAGTTGGCGGGAAACTCGAATAAAACGCATCAGCCAGTTGCTTCCAGCCAATATTCAAAATTGTTTTTTGTTCCGTTTTGTACTGTTTCCGAATAAATTCGGTTGCTTGTTCTCCAATGTGGAGGTAGAGGCCATTTTGTGTTTTCATGCTTGCTAACTGTTAACTGAAAGATGCTTGGCAATAGAAAAAAGCAGAGCAACTGAATTTATGCATCGTTGCTCTGCTCCAAAATAAAAACATAGCTGTTCTCAACGAACATTATCGTCACGGCTTTGACTTTATTAACCTGAATTCGATTCTAAAATATTTTCACAGAAAGTCATAATTGCGTCAGGTTTTCATTTAGAATTACGAAGTCATAACGGGTTATTTATTCACTACGAATTCGACATTTGAACGCAATTCAATTTCGTTAGCAACGGTTGGAATATCTTCCTGTCCAACTCCGAAATCAGCGCGTTTCAAAGTTCCGGTAATGGTGAATCCGTAAGAGTATTTCTTCGTGAACGGACTTTGTGCTTTTCCATTCAACACCACATCAAAAACAATTGGTTTGGTTACACCATGCATGGTAATATTACCAGCCAGTTTGTATTTGTTCCCTTTTGTTTTTTTGAATGATGTACTTTCGAAATGAATGGTCGGGTACTTTTCGGCATCAAACCAGTTCGCACTTCGCAAATCTTCGTCACGCATGGCTACTTCGGTGTTGATTGACTTCACTTGGGCAGTCATTGTGATTTTTGCATCGGTAAAATCATCTTTTGATGAAACCAGTGTTGCATCGAAATTTTCAAAAATTCCGTCGACAAAGGAAATTCCCATATGGAACGCACTGAACGACAAGCGTGCGTGTGCTTTATCCAGCGTATAGGTGTTTTGCGCAAATGTTGCTGAAGCGTACAATAATCCGCTAACTACGAGTAATACTAATTTTTTCATAATTGTTTTCTTTTAACTGTTTATATTGTTTTTCTTTCTTTTATAATCCCAATTGCGTCATCTAAGTTTTGACATCCCTGAACAAGCATTCCTCAACCCAGACCCCGTTTCCCCAAAATCCTTTATCTGTTACTCAATCCCAACAACGATATGTCCGTCGGGCCAGTGCACTTTAATGCCTCTGGCGTGATTTTCGTGTAGTCGCACCCATTCCTGATGGGTAACAGTGAAATCCAGGTTGTCAAATTTCCCCTGGTTTTCCTGAAGTATAGCATTACCTGCAACCATTTGACTCACCTGGTTACGTAGGGAGTCTAACTCGGTCTTGCAAGCAGTAACCAGGTTCGGCTTCCGGTTACAGGATGACAGAATACTAACGAATACTATAACTTTAGCAATAGCTGCTACTCCAATTATCACTTTTTTTGTTTTCATCGTTTGTTTCTTTTACTTGGATCAAAGATTCTGATACAAAGATCCTCACAATTGCAGAGCAGTGGGTAATACTTTTAGGAAATCGAGTATCAGTTTTAGGAAAAACAACCGGAATGCTACTTGCCACGCTTCATTTTCTACTGTTACTTTTTTATTTTAGTCGATTGAGTTGAAGTTGAAAGATCGACTTCGAGCAATATTAAACAACAAAAACATGTCCGATTACCTTCACATCACCCATTCCGATCCTATTCCCCCTATTTTTCAATCGGAAAAGCTACAACAGCCTTTTTCCAATTGCACAATGTGCAATAAACAATTGGGCAACAATGACGAACTATACCTGATTGAAAAAGCCTTCGCCAGCGACATTCGAACGGGTGAGCCCAAGCTGGTATTTGAACTAGCGTGCTGCATGGATTGCCGCAGTAAGATGCACAACGAGCTATCGGAAGAATCGCGCGCTAAGATTGAAGCCTATTTTTCCGAAACAACTGTTGCCTTGGAAAAGCGGGATGAGAAGCTAAAAGAACTCAATCTTATGGAGCCGGAAATTTGGCTGAGTAACTGTATGGTAAAGAATACCCCCATAGACGAGCTCAAGGAGTATCAGATTTATGCTTTGTGCTGGAAAAACCAATTAATTTATCACCAGTTTCCGTACCTCATAAGCGGTGAAGCGATTGATGAAATTATGGAGCTACTGTCGGAAAAGAGCCGCGGCTATCTGGACGATCTGCTGACCGATCTAATTGACTTTCCGCCAGATTTTGAGGAGATTTTCAACATCAAAACCCGGATAATTATTTAGTAATAACAGGGAAACATCAACTCGTTTTTCGGTAGCGCCAGATCGCTAAACTAAGGAACGACAGTCCAATAATGGTTAGCGAAACAAAATCTTCCAGCAAATCGCTAAAACCGGAGCCTTTGAGGCAAACCATGCGCATAATGCGGATGAAATAGTAAATCGGATTCAACCGGTCGAGTTGCTGCGCCCAATGCGGCATACTTTCTACCGGGGTGAAGATCCCTCCCATTAATACGAAAATCATCATGAAAAAGAAGGTGATAAACATGACCTGCTGTTGGGTGTCGGTAACCGTTGAAATAAACAAGCCCAAGCCAAGTACACCGACCAGGTAAAGGGCACCAAATCCAAACAGCAGCACCAGGCTTCCTTCAATGGGCAAGCTGAAAACAACGCGGGCTATAACAAGGCCAAAGGCCAAATCGAGCAAGGCAATAACAAGGAATGGCAACAACTTACCAACAATAAACTGCCACTTTTTAATCGGCGTAACATTGAGCTGCTCGATGGTTCCCATTTCCTTCTCACGCACCAGGTTCATGCCCGACAGGAACATCCCGATGATGGTAACCAGGATTGACAAGATCCCGGGAGCCATGTACCACTTGTAATCCAGTTCGGGGTTGAACCAATAATTATCGTGCGACTCAACCCGCATCGGTGGATTAAAATCGGGCAGGCTTTTCCAATGCATAATAATTTGCTTGTTGAAAGCTGAAATAATGCTGCGTGTGTACTGGTAGACGAGCGAGGCTTTGTTTCCGTCGATGGCATTAATCAACAATTGCACATCAGCTTTATCCTCACGCACCAGCGAACGCTCAAAATCATGCGGGATCACCAATACAAAGTCCGACTCTTCTTTTTTCAATTGGTTCATCCCATCTTCAATCTCGAAGGAAGCATCGTGAATATTGAAAAAGGGAGAAGCCTGGAAATGATTGATCAACCCGCGACTCGTGTCAGACATATCCTGATCGACCACATAAATATCGACATTTTTCAGATCGTAGGTGGCTGCAAAAACCAACACCAGCATCTGTATCAGCGGCAGCATGACAATCATTCGCAACATGGTTTTGTTCCGCAAAACCTGGATGAATTCCTTTTGAAGGATGTATTTGATCGTTCGCATCTTTCTATTTTTTGTTTCGCTCCATAATCTCTGTGCCTTACACCGTGTCACTCTGTGGTTTTAAATAGAAGAGATAACCACAGAAGAAATCTGAGTTTATCACAGAGTTGCACTAAGCGTATTTCTTCTCGTTCTCCTGTCTAACGACTCATTACTCATGTCTCTTTATTTGCAGCCTCATTCCAGTCTCGTTTTAAACTTCTTCACGGCAATAGTTACAAACACCACGGACATAAATATCAATACCAAAGTTTCTTTCCAGACGTAAGTTAAACCAACGCCCTTCAACATGATATTGCGTAAAATGACGATAAACCAGCGTGGTGGAATGATATGTGAAACCACCTGCAACGGCACCGGCATATTTTCGATGGAAAAGATGAAGCCCGACAGCAGGATCGTTGGCAACATCAAAGCTATTACTGAAATGAACATGGCGACCATCTGCGTTTTAGCCAACGACGAGATCATAATTCCCAGACACAGCGCCATTAGGATGAAAACAATGCTTTCACCCAAAAGCAAAACCCAACTCCCTTTTACGGGCACTCCAAATATGAAATGTCCAATTCCCAAAATCACCAGAGCGTTGATAAAAGACAGCCCCAGGTAAGGTGTCACTTTTCCAAGGATAATCTGTGCCGGACGAAGTGGTGAAACCAGCAGAATCTCCATGGTTCCCAGTTCCTTTTCACGGGTAATGGAAATGGAGGTCATCATGGCTGAAATAAGCATCAGGATCATTGCCATAATACCAGGAACAAACATGTAGACCGACTTCAGCCCTTCGTTGTAAACCATACGTACTTCCGGTTCAATTTGCATCGGCAGGTGCAGATCGCCCATTTGCTTAAAAATATAGTCGTTGATGATTCCTGTAGTGTATGAAGCCAACAGTTTCCCCAGGTTTGGGTCGGACGCGTCGGCAATAACCTGCACGTCAGCTTTTCCTTCGCGCTGCAACTTTCGACTAAAATCACGACCAAAGACGAGCACTTCCTTCACTTTCCCTTGCTTGAAAATGGCTTCAATATCTTTCGTGCTCTCCAGGTTCCGGTCGAGCAGGAAGTAGCCCGAGGATAATAGCTTGCTTGTGATTTCCTCTGTCACTTCATCTTTCGACTGGTCGTAGATAGCAATGCGTGCATCTTTAATCTCGTTGGTGATCACCGTTCCAAACAGCATAAGCTGAATGATGGGTATCCCAAAGAGGATAATCATTGTCCGCCGATCGCGAAAAATGTGGAAGAATTCTTTTTTTACAAATCCCCAGAAACGGTTCATATAATATAGTATTGAGTAACGAGTCGTTAGTTATGAGACACGAGTCGCTAGTTTATTTATTCAGTGAATTTTGTAATCCTGTTATCATGCGTTGTACTTCATCCAAATAAGCAGAAAGCTCGTCAAAAAGCTCTTGTTTCAAATATTCAAGATTGAGGCCGATTATGAATTGAGTCTCTAACTCATAAGCAGATCCTCGGGCCATATCAAGGAAATGAATGAAATCTGCAGATGTTCTTCTCCCCGATCCTTCTGCAATGTTCATGGGTATTGAACACGCGGCACGTCTCATCTGCGAGGTAATACCGTACATTTCCTCCTTGGGGAATGATTTTGAACAACGATATACTTTTGTCACTAAAGCAATTGCCTTTTGCCAAACTTTCAACTCCTTAAAATTATTCATATAGACTAGTTTTCATTTGAGCTTACTCATTACTCGAGTCTCGTCACTCACCACTTCTAAACACTATTCTGTCCGTTTTGCACCACGAGCCAACTGCAAAAACACGCCATTCATATCTTCCGAGTTAAATTGTTTCTTCAAGGCATCCGGCGTATCGAGAGCAGCAATGCGGCCATCCACCATGATGGAAACCCGGTCGCAATATTCGGCCTCATCCATGTAGTGGGTAGTCACAAAAATGGTTTTACCTTCAGCTGCAGCTTCGTAGATAAAATCCCAAAACTGACGGCGGGTAATCGGGTCAACACCACCAGTTGGCTCGTCGAGAAATACAATCTGAGGATCATGTAACAGCGCAATCGAAAAAGAAAGCTTCTGCTTCCATCCCAGGGGCAACGAGGCAATTAGCTTATTACGTTCCGGTTCCAAACCAAGTTTTTTCAACATCCGGTCTTCCTTTTCTTTCCTTTGCTGACGCGACAGTCCGTAAATACCCGCGTAAAACCGGATATTTTCGGCAATCGTCATATCCTCGTACAGCGAAAATTTCTGACTCATGTAACCGATGTTTCTCTTGATTAATTCAGCCTGCTTGTAAACGTCGTAACCACCAACCATCAATTCTCCCGATGTCGGGCTACTCAACCCGCAAAGGATACGCATAGCGGTTGTTTTCCCAGCACCATTTGCTCCGAGAAAACCAAAAATCTCCCCCTTGTAAACCTCGAAAGTCAGGTGATCGTTAGCCACAAAGTGTCCGAACTTTTTGACCAGATTCTTAACTGATATTACAGATGTTGTTCTATTCATTTTATCCATCGTTTGTGCTACTTTCTGCAAGTCGCAGTCTCAGTCACAGTGTTCAGGTCTCGATTATCGAAGTTTGGTTGTTCCATCATTTTTATTCGAATGCTTTTTGATATTCCAATAATTCCTTGAAATCCATATCTGACAATTTATTCACTAGTTAAACGTCTTTCGACTGCGACTGCAACTGAACACTTTCACTCGTCATTAACGCCATAAAAACATCTTCAATTCCGGCTTTAATGAATGAAGATTGCACATGCTGATGGTTTAATTGTTCGAGATGGGCTTTTATTTCGTCCGGCTTAAGCTGATCGTTCAACGGTGTGATATGTACAAACTGACCAAATGCGTATGCTGTTTCCACCTGATCCCACTGACGCAGATCCTGGATCAGTCGGTGCATCTCGTCGGAGCGGGCAGCGAGCAAAGGTCGATGGTAATTATCAACAATCCCCGCCGGCGTATCAATACTCAAAATCTCTCCTTTTTGCATCAATGCAACGCGGTCACACAAATCGGCCTCATCCATATAGGGTGTCGAAACCAAAATTGTAATTCCCTGTTGTTGCAGTTTTTTCAGCATCTCCCAAAACTCTTTTCTTGAAACCGCATCCACGCCAGTTGTTGGTTCATCCAGAACCAGAATCTCGGGTTTGTGAATCAGTGCACAGGACAATGCCAGTTTCTGTTTCATCCCACCGGACAGTCTTCCGGCCAACCGATCTTTAAATGGTTCTATTTGCACATAAATATCACGGATCAGATCGTAGTTTTCTTCGATTGTTGTTCCAAAGACTGTCGCAAAAAACGACAAATTCTCCTCCACCGTGAGATCTTGATAAAGCGAGAACTTACCTGGCATATAGCCGACAATCCGACGGATTTTCCGGTATTCCTTCACAACATCCAGACCAGCCATCCGGGCTTGTCCCCCATCTGGCAAAAGCAAAGTCATCAAGATGCGCATCAGGCTGGTTTTGCCGGCCCCATCCGGACCAATCAAACCAAACAATTCTCCTTTTTCAACTTCAAAAGAGATGGCTTTCAATGCCTGAACATCGTTGTAGGATTTTGCTATATTTTCAACTTTTATCATGCTTTATTTATAGTATTCAGTGGGCAGTTACAGTGATTAGTTGGCTTCAACATTACATCTGAACTTCGTAAGATTCCAAACCAGGTGATACCGCGGCTGATCACGGATCACTAAAAATTGATCTCTCCGGGCATACCAATTTTCAGGCGACCATCATTCTTGACTTTCACTTTTACGGCATACACCATTTTCACCCGTTCTTCTTTCGTTTGGATGATTTTGGGAGTAAACTCAGCTTCCGATGAAATCCAATCGACAACGCCTGAAAGATGTTGGTTTGTCTTCTTATCTTCGTCGATCAACACCTCAACCTGCTGCCCAAGCTTAACATGGGGCAACTGCGCTCCACTAACATAAACCCGGAGATCAAGCTCTGACAAATCAGCCAATTTCACTAAAGCTTTTGCCGGAGCTGCTAACTCACCCAACTCCGTGTATTTTTCGAGAATGGTTCCGTTTACCGGGCTGGTAATGACCGATTTTTCCAATTGATTTTCGGCCGATGCAATTTGTGCCGCTAAAACTGCCAAATCGCTATCGATCGATACAAACTGCGTTTGTTGACTTTGAATTTGCTGCTCAATTACACGAACCTGACCGTCGACATCGTCAACCTGCTGCTGTGTTGCGGCTTTATCTGCAAACAGTTTATGAACCCGAGTTTGAGTAATCTGCACATTTTTCAACTGTTGTTGCAACACATCGATTTGAGAACGAAGATTGATTTTTTTCGTTTCCACAGCTTTCACCTGAGCTTTTAGCTGCTGTACTTGCAAGCTAAGAGTCATACTATCAATCACGGCTAACACATCACCTTGTTTCACTTCACGTCCTTCTTCGCCATTAAACAGAACTAGTTTTCCGGCAATTTCCGACGAAATAATAGTCTCGTCAGCCTCGAAGTTGCCATAAGCATCCGATTTTTCATCGCCATTCCTGCATGCAGAAGCGATCACAACGAGCAATAATAATAGATAAATTCGATTCATAGTTATGCTGATATTTTATTGTCCGATTAAATTTTGGTAAGTAACTTTTGCTGCTTCAAGTTGCACTTTGTGCGTTTCGAAAGTGATCCGGGCAGCTAACTCGGCATTCACATCCTTCAAATAGTCCGCTGTTGTAATTGTTCCGTTTTCCAGCTTTGAGGCCGAACTTTGCGCAATGCGTTCCTGCAAGCCGATCAGCTCCTGATCGCTCTTCAAAATTTGTTGCAACTGCTCAATTTTCCGACTTTGTCCATCAAGTGCAATCGTAATGTTACGCTCAAATTGTGCCTGTTGTGTTTGAACCATTTCCTGTTGTAATTGAATTACCTCTTTATTGCGTTTGGTTTGTTTCCAATCCAGCAGCGTCCAGTTCAAGCCCACGCCAACCAGGTAATAGGTATCAAAATTATCGTTCAACATGTTTATGGCCGGTCGTCCATAGCCTGCTTGGCCAAAACCAAAAAACTTCGGATTACGTGCCTTTTGCGTTAATTCGGCCGAAGCATTAAGCATTTCACCTTGTTGCCTAAACAACTCGATCTCCGGGCGCTTAATTTCCGTTCCAGCTTCAAAGTCGGTATTTGCAATTTCGAGGTTCTGAAGATCAGCAGGCTCTTTGCCGGTAAGAATTGCTAAAGCTGCAAGCGTAGTTCCATGGTTCGATTGCAGTTCCAGTTGTTGTTGTTTAACCTTAACCAACTCTGCCAATACCTGATCAAGATCCGATTGCAGAATTGCCCCATTTGCAAGAGCACTTTCCATTTGCTTTTTTCGCGCTTCTAAGGTTTCTTGTTTTTTGGCAAGCAAATCCAGGTTTTGTTGAATAAGAAACGACGAGAAAAATAATTTATCAACTTGCGCCTTCACTTGATAGAGGTCAACTTCAACGCCTTGCTGACTTGCCTCATCCTGTGCTTTTTCGACCTCTGCCCGAGCGCCTGATACTCCTCCATCCCAAATATTCTGCTTCACATCGAGGTAAGCTTTGTACTGATCCTTCGAAACCGTAGGTATGTCAACACCGGGCAACGAAATTCCGATATGCGTTACATCCGACTGATATGTTGCCTGGGCATTCACTCCGATCTGCGGTAAATAAGCAGTTTGAATGTTGTCCAATTTCAACTCAGCCATTTTCTGGTATAATTCCTTTTGTTTTAGCAACGGATGCACCTCGCGTGCCCACTGCTGACAGTCGTTCAGGCTTACCGGTTGCTGGGCAAAAAGCCCTTGGGCAAACAGCAGTGCCAACACGAACAAACTAATTCTGGTCTTCATAAACTTTAATTATTCGGGTTGAATAGCTTTTAATACAAAAGATTTGACTTCCTGCTTCCGCTCCTCTAAAAACTGACCAAGAGCTTTATCATCTCCGGGAAAAGCAACATGACTAATCATGGGGCGTGCAGCAAAAGGGAAAACGCACAAACCAACGACATTGACCACCAAATGTTCCGGTCTCATTCTTCGAATCAGGCCCTGGTCCATGGCATCCTGCAAAATTTTCAGAATTGGATGAATTGAAAACCCCTTTTTCTCGACGAAACTGAAAAACGGCGTAGCATTGCGATTCATCTCTTTAATAATAAATGCAGGGAGAAATGGGTACTTTATCAGTAAATCAATATAGGTATCAATCACCGTTTCAATTTTCACCAATATCGATAAGTCCGATTGCAAAATTTGACCGATTCGGGGAAAAGCAATGCCAACTAAGTTCGTAAATATGGCATCGAAAAGTTTTTCCTTGCTTCGAAAATAATAATGCAACAAAGCCTTGTTAATTCCTGCCTGATCGGCAATTTCCTGCATACGGGCACCATCCATCCCCTTTTTCACAAAGACAGCTGTTGCGGCTTCAATAATCTTCTCTTCGGTATTATCTTTTTTTATTTCCATTTTCCTTTCGGTTTAACCAAATGGTTAAAATCGGAACAAACATAGACTATTTGAGAATATGATCCAAGATTTTCACTAAAAAGTTTAACTATCTGGTTAAACTTCATTTTAATAATTGGACAAATTGCACTTTACACCAGACGAAAAGAGACAGGAATAACATATCTGACGCACACGATCCGGCCTTTGTATTTACCCGGTTTCCACTGCGGTAACAACCCTACTACACGTACAGCCTCCTTATCCAGCGATGGATCTACCCCTTTTACAACTCTAATGTTTTG
>NZ_JBZQJF010000144.1:0-21988 GCF_059905295.1 Mangrovibacterium sp. | reverse complement strand
TCTATCTTCTCTTTGTTCTTGCTTGATAACCATTTGATGTTCGTGTGTAATCTTCTCGCAATATTTACATTTTAATGCCAATGGCTCTTTTGAAATGACCTTAAACGATGTTGTTACAGCTTCGTTGTTGGTGATGCATTTTGGATTGAAGCATTTTACGATTCCAATTACCTGATCGGGAACTTTAACGATTTTCTTTTCAACAACCTCGTAGTCCTTAATAATGTTCAACTTGGCATTGGGGGCGATCAATGCAATCCTGTTGATATCATCATCGGCAAAGAACTGGTGAGATACTTTGATGATGGCTTTTGTTTTAAGCTTATCGCTGTCCAGGTTAGCTCCAAAAGTAATCATGTTTGTATTTGTCATCTTATCGAGCTCCAGAATTGAAATAACCTTAAACAGGTTTTCTGATGGTATGTGGTCGATAACTGTGCCCTCACTGATGGCACTTACTTTGAGTTTCAATTTCTTTTTTATGCTGTCGCTCATGGCTGCTTATTTAAGGTTTAAGGTATGAGCAATAATTGCTTCGCGGGTATACATGCCGTTAAGGGCTTGTTGAAAGTAGTAAGCTTTCTCATTGTTATCCACATCGGTGTGGATTTCATTTACACGAGGTAGTGGGTGCAGAATCCGCATGGTTGGTTTAGTGTTCTCCAGCATGCTATTGCGTAAAATGTATACGTTTTTCACTTGTTCGTACTCAATTGGGTCGGAGAATCGTTCTTTTTGTACGCGAGTCATGTACACAATGTCGGCTTCTGAAATGATGTCGGTAAACTCACGATGCTCAAAATATCTGATTCCTTTTTCTCGCAGGTATATTTTGTACTCTTCCGGCATCTCAAGTTCCTCCGGAGCGATGAAGTTGAAAATTGGATTTTCAAATTCGGATAAAGCCATGAGAAGTGAGTGAACTGTTCGCCCGTATTTCAAATCTCCAACCATGAAGATATTGATATTATCCAGGCGACCCTGTGTCTTTTGAATGGAATACATATCCAACAAGGTTTGCGTCGGATGTTGGTTGGCTCCGTCGCCGGCATTGATGATAGGTACAGATGAAACTTCGGCTGCGTACCTGGCACTTCCTTCCATTGGATGACGCATGACAATCAGATCTGCGTAGTTTGAGACCATTTTAATGGTGTCGTGTAATGTTTCTCCTTTGGTTACGCTGGACGAATTGGAATCGGAAAAACCAATGATTCGGCCCCCCAGACGGTTGATGGCAGTCTCGAAGCTTAACCGGGTGCGGGTAGAAGGTTCAAAGAAAAGTGAGGCAACAACTTTCCCTTCCAAAAGGCGCTGGTTGGGGTTTCGTTCAAAGTCTGCTGCTAATTCCATTATCCGAAGATATTCTTCCTTCGAATAATCCGTGATGGAAATTAAATCTCTCTTCATTTCGTAATTTCGTTTATAAGGTGACCCCCAGACATAAAAAAACCAACAGGATCAGAAATCACCGTTGGTTTCTCAATATCGTAAAATGTTTTAAAATATAAGTACTTAGAGAATTTTCTTAATCTAGAATGATTGTATGGAATAGGGAAAAATTTACAGGAATGGTTGACACCATTCAAGAAGAAATCATATCGATTAAGCGTGCTATTCATTAAAATTTAAAAGTATAGTGTCTTGGGTTATTTTAATATGATTTTACACAATATTTATCACCGATTTACTAACATTTGGTTGAAAAGCTACAGAATTGTAATGGTAACTCCTTCAATGTTTTTCAACAACGCAAAGATGCGCTCTGATTCGCCTAATCGGATTGATGATTTGATCTTACAGCGCAAATCAAAATCTGTTTTCTTTTGCGGCAGATTTTCATCTTTAAATACCTTCATCACACTGTTCATATTCAGGTAATCAAATTCAACCCAAAAGTTTTCTTCAACGAGCTTTTCAACGATCTCAGCTTGTTCCAGTGCGTCTGCTGCTGCTGCACGGTAAGCATTAATGAGACCGCTTACGCCAAGTAAGGTTCCGCCAAAGTAACGAACAACAACGATTAGTATATTTGTGAGATCCAGCCGCTGTATTTGGCCTAAAATTGGCTTTCCTGCTGTTGATGAAGGTTCTCCATCGTCGTTAGCCCTGAATTGAGTTTTATCGGCTCCTAAGCGCCATGCATAGCAGTGGTGACGTGCAGAATAATGTTCTTTTTTAAGCTGCTGGACAAGTTCTTTTATTTCGTCTTCGTTGTCAACCGGGTAGGCATAGGCCAGGAACTTACTGCCTTTATCTTTGAAAAGTCCCTCGGTTGGTGCTGCTATCGTCAAATAAGAATCACTCATTTTGCGAATATAAAAAAGGCAGATCGTTTGATCTGCCTTTTTTGATTTACATTTTCAATTTCTTTTCTATTTCGTCAACAAAGTTTCGGAAATTCTTGTCGGTTTCTATCAGGTTATTCACCGTTTTGCAGGCATGAAGAACGGTTGCGTGATCCTTATTCCCAATTTGCGACCCAATGGAGGCAAGCGAGGATTTTGTCATACTTTTTGAAAAGTACATGGCCAATTGCCTGGCTTGTACAATTTCCCGTTTTCGGGTTTTTGCTTGCAGGTGATCAACCGAAAGATTGAAATAGTCACAAACAACCTTGGAGATATAATCGATTGATAATTCTCGTTTAGAGCTTTTAACAAGTTTGTTGACCATGTCGCTGGCCAGTTCTATTGTAATCTCCTTTTTATTTAAGGTTGACTGGGCCAGTAAGGAAACCAAAGCGCCTTCTAACTCACGCACGTTATTACTAATGTGAGATGCAATGTACTCGAGAACCTCATCGGTTATTTCAATACCGTCTTTGTAAGTTTTGCGTTTCAGAATCTCCATGCGGGTTTCGAAATCCGGTACCTGAAGCTCGGCTGTTAATCCCCATTTGAAGCGGGAAAGTAAACGTTGCTCCATTCCTTTCAATTCAATGGGTGGCTTATCCGACGTTAAAATAAGCTGCTTCCCACTTTGGTGTAAATGGTTGAATATATGGAAGAATGTTTCCTGCGTTTTTTCCTTTCCTGCAAACTCCTGAACATCATCGAGAATCAACACATCTATCATTTGGTAGAAGTGTAGAAAGTCGTTGCGATTATTATTCCTCGTTGCTTCGGTGAATTGCGTTTGGAATTTGTTGGCATTCACATAGAGTACCACTTTCTCCGGGAAACGTTCTTTCACTTCAATACCAATGGCATGTGCTAAGTGCGTTTTTCCCAAACCTGAATTTCCGAAAATCATGAGCGGGTTAAATGCAGTACCTCCTGGATTCTGAGCAACGGCGTATCCTGCGGCGCGTGCTAAACTATTGCATTCTCCTTCAACAAAATTATCGAATGTATTATCCGGCTTAAGTTGCGGATCAACATGTAATTTTTGAATTCCCGGAATGATAAACGGATTCTTTATGGAAGGTTTTCCCTCAGTTTTTAATGGAACATTGAGGGGTTTATTCTGGATTTTCGAGTTGTTAGTTGTTGGATACTTTACGGTGTATGGTTGGGAGTTTGTTTGATTTCCCATTACAACAACGTATTCCAATTTGGCATCTTGACCTACTTCTTTCCGTAATGTTTTGCGAAGCAAATCAATGTATTGTTCTTCCAGGTATTCGTAAAAGAACGGACTGGGTACCTGAATGGTCAATACCTGATTATCGATCCGTAACGGAACAATAGGTTCAAACCAAGTTTTAAAACTGATAGACGGAACATTATCACGAATGACACTGAGACAACGCTCCCATACACCAAGATGATTATTAGTCATTTTGAATAGCAGGATTTAATTGAGTTCGACAAAAAATTTCCCTTTGTTTTTTTTCCCTAGAACAAAAGTGTTCAAAAAAAAAGTATAAAAAAAATGAAATTGCCCTTGACTTTTTATGAATAATTATAAATGGCGTAAAACTCAATCACTTAAAAAGTCGAAAAAAAATCATGCTATACAACCATTTGAAAATCAATGCATTGCAGGTGTGTTCTTTTCTAAGTCCCGAGTGGTAAGGGATTTAGAGAATTGTGTTTAAATATACATTATGGAAACTAATTAATTATTGAGCCTTCTGAGAGCTTTGTCCAATTTGACACGATGTCCGTTTTTAAAGGCAACAATACTTGCATCCGGAAATACTTTTTGCGCAGTGCCTAAAAGTTGATAGATTTCCTCTATATCAGAGGTGTTCCCGATGGTGTAATTAAAAACACCTGAAATTTCTGTTTCTTCTACTTTTGAAAAGCTCTCAAATAAACGATTGTTTAAATTGAGTCTTTCGGCGCTCGAGATTAGATGCACTTTGAATGTATAGTCTGAATTAGCAGATGCCGCCGATTTGTCGGAACTGATGTAGACACTTTTCCCA
The DNA here is from genome assembly GCF_059905295.1 of Mangrovibacterium sp. NCBI lineage: Bacteria > Pseudomonadati > Bacteroidota > Bacteroidia > Marinilabiliales > Prolixibacteraceae > Mangrovibacterium > Mangrovibacterium sp. Next base: position 17,613 of record NZ_JBZQJF010000144.1, on the reverse strand, counting down.
AAATCGAGTGCAGAGAAGTGCACATAGCGTTTTGGATTGTTCCGGAAGTCTTTTAGCAGGTAATCCAGACTCAAACTAAGCTGGGTCAGGTTTTGATATAATTCAGGGTCGTTTACCAGCAGACCGGCTGAACCTTCTTTGGAATTAACCTTGGCAATAATATCGTTTATCCCGGCTGTTGATTCAGCCATATTCGTGAACATTTCTTTCAGGTTTACAGCCGAAATACTATCCGTGATAGTTGCCAGATTACCGGCTATGGCTGAGAAGTCGTCGGAACTAGCAGCAAGCGAAGCCGAGAGCTTATTGATATTTCCCAATGTACCCTGGATGTCCGCCGATTCAGAATGTAACAGGTAGTTTAATTGGGAAGAAGCATTTTCGAGGTTGACGATCGTTTGGTTGATATGTGCAAAACTTTCCGACAAATTTTGTCTTGTTTCAGCATTAAATACGTAGGTGATTACTGTGATTGCCGAGTCGAGCGAAGCTAAAAGTTGCTCAGCTTTATTTTTTAGCGGTAAAACCTGCATGCTCACCTGTTCTTTTAAATCGCCTTCAATGCTGGCAGGTATTGTATCGTTTTCATTATAATAGGTGTTATTGGGCTTAAGAACAAGCTTTATGGAGCGTGTTCCCATGATGTCACTTGAAATAATACGGGCTTCGGTTCCTTTAGGGATTTTTAAATCACCTTCGATGGAAAAAGCCACAATCAATTTACCATCGTTTTTATCAGAAAAACGGATGTCTTTTACTTGTCCAACCTGGTAGCCACTAAGGGTGACTGAACTGGATTTCATTAATCCGTCAACATGATCGTAAATTGCGTAATAGGTTGTGTTGGTATTGAAGTAGTCAACCCCTTTAAGGTAGTTTATTCCCCAAATAAATACGGCAATACTAAAAATGATTAAGGCGCCAAGTTTAGTATATTTTGAAATTTTCATGCTGAAGGATTTTAGAGTTTATTTGTTGCTCTTATCAATATAAGACTAACAAATGTATACTATGCAATATTAGTAAGCCTTGGGATAGAAAACAAGAATTATGCCTGAATCTACCGGTTTGTCAGCTTTTTTGCCTCATCTAAGGAAATCTGTTTGCCGCCGTAAAAAGCCGTGATAAACGCGTCGGAATATACTTTCCGGGCTTCTTGTTTTCTGATTTCAGCTTGGCTTAGATCCTTTTCTTTACTGTAGTAATATTTATACAGCCCGTTTGCTTCCTGCATATGGATTTCTTTTAACCCTCTGAAATTATAGGATTTCAAAGCTATTTTTCGATGCGCAACAGCTATTTGAATCGAGTAGTATAGTTCTTGTGCCGGAGCTTTTGATGTAACCGCAGGTTGTTTTTTTGCCGTTGTTTCTTTGGCTGTATTAGTTGTACGGGGTTCTTGCTTCGTTTGTGGCTGTTTTAGCTGGGGCTGAGGTAAGGATTCTTCACCGGCTGTTGTTTCTTCTGCAATTAAGGTTGCAAGAGCGATGTCGCTTTTTTGCTCGTAACTGGTTTTGTAAGTTTTTACAGCATTACAGATTGCCCGGGCCAATTCGTTTTGACCTTTGTCGGAGTTTAAATAACCAGCTTCTTTTTTATTACTTAAATAGCCAGTTTCAATTAAGATACTTGGAGCACTGGTCTCTCTTAATACCAGGAATCCTGCTTGCTTAACGCCACGGTCAACTCGTTGGGCTTTACTTTTAAATTGATTTTGAACCAAGGCCGCCGCGCTGACACTTTGGTCAAAGTAGCCTTCCTGAACCAAGTCAAACATGATATAGGATTCCGATGAGTTTGGGTCAAATCCCTGGTAGCGTGTTGAGTAGTCATCTTCAATTAAAATAACCGAGTTTTCCTTTTTGGCGACATCGAGGTTTTCTTCGGTTTTGTGCATCCCCAAAACAAATGTTTCGGTGCCGGTAACGCTTGGAGTAGGACACGAGTTGGCATGAATTGACAGAAACAAATCAGCTTTGCTGCTAATGGCTTTTTCGGCCCGTTCGTGGAGCGGGATGAAAACATCGGTTTTGCGGGTATAAACCACATTTGCATCGGGCATTTCCTGATTGATGTAACGCCCCAACCTGATGGCAATATTCAAAACAACATTTTTCTCTTTGATATTTTGATACATCGCTCCCGGATCGTGACCTCCATGTCCCGGATCAATCACTACCGTAAATTTCTTTTTTGATATATTTTCTGCCTGTAATGCGGAAGTCATGCTGCATAGCATGACTATTGTTAAAGCGAGCAGCCAGCGTCTGTTTCCCATCTACTTTCAAAATTAGCTCAGGTAAAAATAGAAATATTAATATTATTTTTTAATCGTTGACCTTGATCTCGGCAATGAATTTTTATTTTTGCAATCCTACAAAGCCACCAACGGCAATTAATTTGGGTATTTTGAAACAGAAACTACTTATATATCTTTTCATAATTACTAGCTTAAGCTTACAAGCACAGGAAAAACCACGGATGAGTTTCGAGGAGCTTGGTTTTCACGATTCACTACTTAGTATTGCTCCCGATACGACATTGCTACATCCTTTAAGTTTAGACTCAACGCTGGTTAATCCGGTTGATTCGTTGGCTGCTGACTCAATTGCTGCTACCGCCAAGGAGAAAAAGCCTGTGCTTGATGCAGTCATCAACTATAATGCAACTGATTCTATAATTGCATCGTTGGATGGACAGAAAGTTTACTTATACAAGGAGGGAAAAGTAACTTATGATAATATTGAACTTACTGCGGATTTTATTATAATCGATCTGAATACCAAAGAAGTTTATGCTGAAGGTCTGCCGGATACGGCTGGAGTGGTTCAGGGATCTCCCGTCTTTAAAGATGGAACCGATGAGTTTGAATGTAAGAACTTACGGTATAACTTTAAGTCGCAAAAGGGGATTATTGAAGATGTGAAAACAGAGCAGGGGGAAGGGTATGTCCATAGCGAACTGACGAAGAAAGTGTCTAAGGATGCTTTTATTTTGAAGAATGGAAAGTATACAACCTGTGATGCAGAGCACCCGCACTTTTACCTGAAGATGACTAAGGCCAAGGTGATTTCGAATAAAACGATTATAACGGGACCCGCTTATATGGTTTTGGAAGATTTTCCGATTTATTTTCCGATTTTGCCATTTGGTTTTTTCCCTAGTTCGTCAACCTATTCTTCCGGTATTATCATCCCAAGTTACGGTGAAGAAAATAATCGTGGTTTCTTTTTGCGGGATGGTGGTTATTATTGGGCAGCAAGCCAGTATTTCGACTTGACCATGAAAGGGGATATTTACAGTAAAGGTTCGTGGGCAACTTATATCAGTAGTAATTATAAGAAACGATATAAATTTTCAGGGAATTTCAGCGCTGCATATAACATCAATAAATACAGTGAGCAAGGATTACCTGATTATCGAAAATCGAAAGGGTTCAGCATTCGGTGGTCCCACTCACAAGATAGTAAGGCGAATCCAAATCAAAGTTTCTCGGCAAGTGTGAACTTATCGACCAGTAGTTACGACAAGGAGAATTCAACCGATGTCTATTCTTACTTAAGTTCCACCAAGTCATCAAGTATTTCCTATAGTAAAAAATGGGAGAACAGCCCGTTTAGCATGTCGGCAAACATCACCCATACGCAAAATTCATCCGATTCAACGATGGCGATTAGTTTACCGATTATGACCTTTAATATGGCCAAGCAATACCCTTTCAGGGCCAAAAACAGAACCGGAAAGCTTCGTTTTTGGGAAAAGATCAGTGTTGGCTATACCGGTAACATTAAAAACTATGTCAAGGCAAACGAAACTGAAATTTTACACCAAAACTTGCTTAAAGATTGGCAGAATGGCTGGCAACACTCCATTCCGATCACATTGCCCAGTTTTAACTTGTTGAAGTTTATCAATTTTAGTCCTTCTTTTAGCTATAAAGAGCGTTGGGCAACCAGTAAGATGAAGTCGCACTATATATTTAACCATGCAACACAACAAGAGGAGTTGATGGTTGACACGGTTTATGGTTTTAAACGAAACTATGATTATTCCTATGCCTTAAGTGCTTCGACAACAATTTACGGGATGTATATCATGAAAAACCCGAATTCCCGAATAAAAGCAATTCGACATAAGATTACACCGAGTGTTTCTTTCAGTTATCGTCCTGATTTTGCAGCTGCAAAATATGGATTTTGGGATACTTACTACAATGAAAAAGGTGAAATAAAATATTTCGACCGGTTTGCTAACAGCGTGTATGGTAATGCCGGACGAGGGAAAAGCGGATCGATTAATTTCAGTTTAGCGAACAATCTTGAAGCAAAGGTTGCTGCCAAAAACGATACAACCAGTGTCGGTGATTCTAAAGAAAAAGATAAATACGAGAAAATAAAACTGTTGGATAACTTAAGCTTCAGTGGCTCTTATAACCTGATTGCCGACTCGTTGAATTTAAGTACTATTAGTATCCGAGGACGCACAACAATTAAAGGTATTAGTTTCAATTTTGGAGGTACGGTCGATCCGTATATGACCAATGCTGCCGGAACTACCCGAATTAACCAATTCGCATGGAACAACCGTTCAGGACTGGGAAAATTAGGTCGTTTGACTGCGGCGAACTTATCATTTGGACTCAATTTTAAGTCGAAGAATAAGAAAGATAGTAAACCGGCAGGAGGACAAGACTCACAAAAGCCGGTAGGAGGAGGGGATGACTTTTTTGATGATCAGGAAGACAAAATGCCGGTAATGACCACCTTTGGTCCTCAATATTACGACTTTAGTATTCCGTGGGAATTTAGTATGAACTATTCCATGAGTTACTCACATTCAAATCCGACTAAGGCGGCTACAATTAATCAAAGTGTCAATGTGAACGGACGTCTGAGTTTGACGGAGAAATGGAATATGTCGATGACCACAAACTTTGATATCCAGGCTGGCGAATTCTCATTTACAACCTTTAATGTAACCAGATCGCTCCACTGCTTTAGCATGAGCTTTAATTTTGTACCATTTGGTCAACGCCGAAGCTACAGCTTCTCACTGAATGCTTCTTCATCTATGCTGAAAGACTTAAAGATTAATAAAAACAGGAGCTGGTACGATAATTAGTGATGCATAAGAAAGGGGGGATTGGGAATATTTCTTACTTAAATTGAGTTAAGCCACCATTCGAAGCCAGCGAATCAGCCGTTTTTAACAGAACTTTTGCTGATTATTTGTTAATACTTAAAAATGATTGCACAACACAATAAACCAATGTTGTTGTGTGATGTTATCTTTAAATAAAAAAAATCAGCACAGTGCGTATTTTATTATCTGTGTGAATTTTATTTCTTTGCAGTTTAATTATTAAAAATCAATCTAAATAATTTAATATGGTTATTTCAAAAAACAAAATGGTTTCTCTGACCTATGATCTTAGAATCGGAAGTGCAGAGGGGGAAATGATTGAGCAGGCTACTGCCGAGAGACCATTAACTTTTATCTTCGGAGCCGGCTTGATGTTGCCTAAGTTTGAAGCTCTGTTGGAAGGAATGGAACAAGGTAAATCATTCGATATAAATTTGGCGAGTGCAGATGCTTACGGTCAGATTGACGAAAATGCAATTGTTGATCTTCCTAAGACTATCTTCATTCTTGACGGTAAGTTTGATGAAGAAATCATCAAAGTTGGAAACACTGTACCAATGATGAGCTCTAACGGTCAGCGTATGAATGGTATCGTATTGGAAGTCTCTGATGAAGTTATTAAAATGGACTTCAATCACCCTTTAGCTGGAGAAGATTTGTTCTTTAGCGGTGATATTTTGGAAGTACGTGAAGCTACTGACGAAGAGATTGCAGCAACTGTACAAGGTGGCTGTGGTAGCGGTTGTGGTTGTGGCGACGATTCAAGCTGTGGTAGCGGTAGCTGCGGATGCGAAGATGAGTCATGCTCAACTGAAGGCTCAGGTAGTGGCTGCGGATGCGGTTGCTAATTGAATTGAAAACTAATTTTTGCTCTATAAACCTTGCTACATTAGGTAGCAAGGTTCTAAACTTTTATAATGAATAGCTTCGGACAGATTTTTAGGCTAACTTCTTTTGGTGAGTCACATGGCCGCGGTATTGGCGGTGTTATTGATGGTTGTCCTGCAGGTTTGGAAATCGATATGGAATTCATTCAAAATGAATTAAATAGACGAAAACCTGGGCAGTCAAAAATTACGACCCAGCGAAAAGAGGCTGATCAGGTTGAATTTTTATCAGGAATTTTTGAAGGAAAAACACAGGGAACACCAATCGGTTTTATTGTGTGGAACAAGGATCAGCATTCGAATGATTACAACAACCTGAAGGATGTTTTCCGTCCCTCACATGCCGATTATACTTACATTCAAAAATATGGTAGCCGCGATCATCGCGGTGGTGGTCGTTCCTCAGCTCGCGAAACAATTGCGCGGGTTGTTGCCGGAGCTATTGCTAAGTTGCTGCTGAAAAAGCTAGGTATTCGTATCGATGCTTTTGTGAAACGAGTGGGAGAAATTGAGCTGGAAAAGAGTTATAAAGAACTCGATCTGGATCAAATTGATTCCAATATCGTACGTTGTCCCGATGAAGAAACGGCAGAAAAAATGATTGCACGTATTGAAGCTGCCGGTCAGGACAGAGATACGGTTGGTGGTGTTATTCAAGGGGTAGTTCAAGGTGTTCCTGTTGGATTTGGAGAACCGGTATTCAATAAGTTACACGCTGATCTTGGACATGCTATGCTAGGCATTAATGCTGTAAAAGGTTTTGAATATGGTTCCGGTTTTGAAGGTACCAAACTTTCAGGATCGCTGCATAATGATATCTTTGTAAAAACTGACTCCGGTATTCGGACAAAGACAAATAACTCAGGAGGTATTCAGGGTGGAATCAGCAATGGTGAGGATATCTACTTTAATGTAGCTTTTAAGCCAATTGCTACCCTGTTGAAAGAACAACATACTGTTGACAAAGATGCTAACGAGGCCGTTATTAATCCGAAAGGAAGACATGACCCTTGTGTACTTCCACGGGCAGTGCCAATCGTGGAAGCTATGGCAGCTCTTGTTATCGCAGATCATTATTTGTTAAATAAAATAAATCAGATATAATGCCACGTAGAAAAAGAGATCGCCGGTTACTGGCTCCACCTGCCATAAAAGGATTATCCGTTTATGGTCCTAAAAACAGGTCGGAGCAGGTTATTTTGTTTTTCGAAGAGTACGAAGCCATTAAGTTGCTGGATTATGAGAATATGACTCAGGAAGAAGCAGCTGTTTGTATGGAGGTTTCACGTCCGACTTTAACCCGCATTTATGAGTCGGCACGAAATAAAGTTGCTCAATCGATGGTAGAAGGCAAAGACCTGGTGATCCGTGGTGGCAACTTTCATTTCGACGAAAATTGGTTCTACTGTAATAGTTGTAACGCCAAGTTTAACCGATTTATTGAGACCGAAAAAAATTGTCCGGTCTGTAATTCTGATGAATTTATTTCGTTGAATGAGTTTTATTCCGATGAAGAAAGTTAATCAGAGGATTTAAATTTGATACATCAAAAAATCCCGAATTGTATTTCTGTACAATTCGGGATTTTTTTGAAACCGATCGGTTTCGTTTAAATATTTGTTTTCTCCCCTTCACTTTTGGCAATAATAACCGCGCCGCAACTGTCGCTCCACACATTTACGGATGTGCGATACATGTCCAAAATACGATCGACAGCTAAAATCAAGCCAACACCCTCCAGAGGTAGATGAACAGCCGTTAAAATAATCGTAATCATCACCAAACCGGCCATTGGTATACCTGCTGCACCGATCGATGCTAACAAAGCAGTAACGACCACAACCATTTGTTGTGTGAAACTTAAGTCGATACCGTAAACCTGTGCAATAAACATCGCAGCTACACACTCATAAAGAGCTGTTCCATCCATATTGATTGTTGCTCCAAGCGGGAGTGTAAAACTCGTAATCTTATTGGAAACGCCACTTTCGTTCTCAACGGCTTCAATCGTAAGTGGCAAGGTTGCACTCGATGAAGAAGTCGAAAAGGCCGTAAGCAGGGGAGATACCATGTTCTTTAAGTGGACGTAAGGCTTTGCCCTTCCTATGAATTTCACCAAAACCGGTAAGGTTATGAAGGCATGGATGGATAATGCCAAAGCGACTGTTAGCATATAAATAGCCATACTTCCTGCGATTTTGCTCAGCTGATCGGCGTTTTTCGATACTTCAACTGCGACAATCCCGAGAATTCCAAGTGGCGTAAATTTGATGATAAAGAGTGTCAGCTTCATCATAACATCGAATAGGGCATCGAAGAAGTTGGTCAGTGTCTCCCGGTATTTTGTTTTGGCGGCGCTGATAAAGAAGCCGAAAAATACCGCAAAAAATATGATGGAGAGGATATCTCCGTTTACCAGGGACTGAAAGATATTCTCCGGTATCATCCGTGTAAAAATATCCGAGATTTGTGTTGGTTCCTGATGGCTGAAAGCTGCAGCACTATCATGTAGCCCCATATCCGCTCCTACACCCGGTTTAATGACATTCACCAGGAACAAACCGGTCAGGATTGCCAATAGGGATGTGAGAAGATAATAACCGAGTGTTTTTGCTCCTAAACGCCCCAGGTTTTTTCCGCTTCCCATACTGGTTACACCACTTATGATTGAACTTAGAATTAACGGGATAATTATCATTTTTAGCAGGCGAAGGAAGATATCTCCCATCCAGGCAACATATTTCACGTTGTCACCACCGTAATAACCAATCAGTACCGCAAGAACCAGTGCAATTAGTATTTGCCAGTGAAGTTTCATTTTGAATAAGAACATAAAAAGAGCTTTATAGGTTGAAATATTGTAATTGCAAGTTGGTTTTTAGTCTTATTGTCAGTTTTCGCTGCCCACTATTGACATTTCGTTGGATGTGGTTCTTACAAATCTAAGGATAAAAAATGTTTATCAGCATAAATTAAGCTAAAAGAAAAAATCCTAAATTGCAGCACAGTACAGCACAATATAACAAACCAATATAATTAAATCAAAATGACAAACCGTTTAATAGGCCGATTACCCAAAGTCGGCATCCGTCCAGTTATTGACGGACGCGAACGCGGAGTTCGTGAATCGCTTGAAAATCAGACAATGAATATGGCTAAGGCTGCTGCTGCTTTAATTGAGGCGAATTTGAGATTCCCTTCTGGTGAAAAAGTAGAGTGTGTTATTGCAGATACAACGATTGGTGGAGTGGCTGATGCTGCCAACTGTGCTGATAAGTTCAGCAGAGAAGGGGTGGCTGTTTCTTTAACAGTGACACCATGTTGGTGCTATGGTACCGAAGTAATGGATGCCGATCCGTTGATGCCAAAAGCTGTTTGGGGCTTTAACGGCACTGAACGCCCGGGAGCAGTCTATCTGGCTGCCGCATTGGCCGGCTACACCCAAAAAGGCTTACCTGCTTTTGGTATTTATGGTCGTGATGTTCAGGATGCCGGAGACACAACCATTCCGGAAGATGTTACAGAAAAGATTCTTCGCTTTACCAGAGCTGCATTAGCTGCAGTTCAAATGAAAGGAAAATCTTATTTGTCGATTGGTTACACCTCGATGGGGATTGCTGGTTCTATGGTTAATCCGGACTTCTTTCAGGATTATTTAGGTATGCGTAACGAGTTTGTTGAGTCGGTTGAAGTCAAACGGCGGATTGACCAGGAAATTTATGATCCCGAAGAATTTGCCAAAGCACTGGCTTGGGTAAAGGAAAATTGCAGCGAAGGGGAAGATCGCAACGATCCAGCCAGCCAAAGCGATAGGGAACGAAAAGATTGGGAATGGGAAACTGTTGTGAAAATGACCCTTATTTGCCGCGACCTGATGATTGGAAACCCGAAATTGGCCGAACTTGGATTTGGTGAAGAATCGAAGGGGCACAATGCTATTACCGGCGGGTTCCAGGGACAACGCCAATGGACCGATTACTACCCAAATGCTGATTTTACAGAAGCAATACTGAATTCTTCATTTGATTGGAACGGGATTCGGGAGGCTTTCGTTTTTGCAACAGAAAACGACAGTTTGAATGCAGTACCGATGTTGTTCGGGCATTTGTTGACGAATACAGCACAGATCTTTTCGGATGTGCGAACCTTCTGGAGTCCTGAGTCGGTGAAACGTGTGACCGGAAAAGAGTTGACCGGTTTAGCGAAAGATGGGATTATTCACCTGATCAATTCAGGATCAACAACCTTGGATGCAACAGCTCGTCAGAAAGATGCTGCCGGTAATCCGGTTATGAAACCTTATTGGGAGATCACCAAAGAAGATGCTGATGCTTGTTTGTCGAATACTGTTTGGAGTCCGGCCGATTTAGGTTATTTCCGTGGTGGCGGTTATTCTTCGCTGTTTAAAACAGCTGGTGAAATGCCGGTGACCATGTCTCGTGTAAACTGGGTTAAAGGGCTTGGCCCGGTACTGCAAATTGCCGAAGGCTGGACAGTGGAACTGCCGGATGATGTACACTCAATTTTGGATGAACGTACCAACCCAACCTGGCCAACAACCTGGTTTGTTCCACGCTTAACCGGTGAAGGTGCTTTTGAAGATGTTTACAATGTGATGGCAAACTGGGGAGCAAATCATGGTGCAATTTCTTATGGGCATATTGGTGCCGATTTGATTACGCTGGCTTCCATTCTACGCATTCCTGTAAGCATGCATAATGTTGATGAAGCAGCGATATTCAGACCGAGTGCCTGGGCTTCTTTCGGCATGGATAAAGAAGCAGCCGACTACAAAGCTTGCCAAACTTACGGTCCGCTCTTTGCCTGATTAGAGGAAGGAATTTTATCTTTAGCAGAATTTTAGAGGTTTCGGAGAATTCGTGCCGGAACCTCTGCTTAATTCCTCAAAATAATAAGACTTCATGACATATCAGAAAGGACAATACGGATTCGATTTAGCTTGTCTTCAGAAAAATCAAACCGCAGTTGAATTGGTTGGTGGCGACTCACGGGTTTTGGTAGCTCCCGATTTGCAAGGACGAGTAATGACCAGCTCAACAGCCGGAGAAAGCGGCTACTCGTTTGGCTGGGTTAATCACAGCTTGCTGGAAACAGCGGAACGCTCTGCTCAGTTTAATGCTTTTGGCGGTGAAGAGCGCTTTTGGCTGGGACCCGAAGGTGGTCCGTTTTCATTTTATTTTGATGCGGGGAAATCGCAGCGAATCGATAACTGGCGTGTTCCTCAAGCGATCGACACCTTGGCCTGGGATGTTCAGGAAGTTATGCCTGAAATGGTGACTTTATATAAAGAATTCAAGTTGAATAATTATTGCGGAACGGAATTCAGCTTTGCTGTTACGCGCCGGGTTGGGCTCATTTTGACCGACGAAATAGAGTTCAGCTTGAATTGTAAACCGGGAACATCGGTGAAGTCAGTGGCTTATGAATCTCTGAATCAAGTTCAAAATATTGGAAGCGAGGCCTGGAGCAAATCCGGAGGTTTACCTTCAATCTGGATGTTGTCGATGTATAATCCTTCGCCGGATGTTGTTGTGATTATTCCTTTTAATGAAAAGGCAGACGGTGCTGTTTTGAAATCCGATTATTTTGGACAGGTTCCTCCCGAACGGTTGAAAGTATTCGAAAACTACATCTTGTTTAAAGCTGATGGTAACTATCGTAGTAAATTAGGTATTCCGCCATTGCGGGCTAAACGTTTTTTGGGTAGTTACGATTGTGTGAATAAGAGATTGACGATTTTGGAGACGACCATTAATCCATACGCGACGGACTATGTGAATTCAGCCTGGGAAGAGAATCAGGAAGAACCGTTTCAAGGTGATCTGGTCAATACTTATAACGATGGTCCTCTGGAGAACGGAGAGCAGCTTGGACCTTTTTATGAGCTTGAATCATCCTCTGAGGCACTTCAACTGAAACCCGGTGAAAGTCATATTCACATCCAGCGAACTTATCATTTTGAGGGAACCGAAGAAGACCTGAATGCGATTGCCGAAGGGATTCTGGGCATTTCTGTTTTTGACTTAAAAGATGCTTTTGACTGATCATTAATTCAAACCAATAATTAAAATTAAACCTAACGTGAAAATCAAAGAAAAAGTAGTACCCACGGAATTTTTATTACCGTTCGTGCTTATTACGAGTTGTTTTGCCCTATGGGGCTTTGCTAATGATATTACCAACCCAATGGTCGAGGCTTTCTCCCGGATCTTTAATATGGGAGTAGGCGGAGGGACCTGGGTGCAAGTTGTATTCTACGGCGGTTATGGAGCCATGGCTTTTCCTGCCGCTTTCTTTATTCGCAAGTATTCTTATAAATCGGGTATTTTAATGGGGCTTGGGCTTTATGCTACAGGAGCTCTCTTGTTTATCCCTGCCAATGCTATTGGGCAGTACTATCCGTTTTTGATTGCTTATTTCGTCATGACCTGCGGGTTATCGTTCCTTGAGACGAGTGCCAATCCCTATATTCTGTTTATGGGGCCCGATAGTACAGCAACACGTCGGTTAAACCTGGCGCAGGCTTTTAATCCGATGGGATCGCTTACCGGGATGTTTATTGCAAAATCGTTTATTCAGGCTCGTTTAGATCCTCGCGGTGCCGAGGAAAGAGCCTTGCTGTCGCCGGAGCAGTTTAATACGGTAAAAACGCATGATTTGGATATTTTGAGTTCGCCATATATCGCGATTGGTGGTGTGATTATCGCTGTTTTTCTGATTATTTTATTTACTCGGATGCCCAGAAATGAAGAATCGTCGCATGATTTGAATTTGTTTGGAGCGTTGAAGAATTTAATGCGGGTACCTCGCTATTACGAAGGCGTGGTGGCGCAGCTCTTCTATGTTGGTGCGCAAATCATGTGCTGGACTTTTATCGTTCAATATGGCCAGCGAATTTTTGAAGAACAATATGGAATGACTGCCGGAGATGCAGCACAAAAGGCGCAAGCTTTTAATATTGTGGCCATGGGCTGTTTCCTTGTAGCGCGTTTTATTTGCACCTTCTTGTTGAAATATATTCGGCCGGGACGACTGCTGATGATCTTGTCGGTTGGTGCGATTGCCTTATCAGCCGGAACTATTCTGTTTCAGGATATTTGGGGACTGTACTGCCTGGTAGGTATCTCGGCTTGTATGTCGTTAATGTTCCCGACAATTTACGGAATTGCCTTGCGCGGAATGGGCGAGGATGCCAAGTTTGGTGCAGCAGGGCTGATTATGTCGATCATTGGAGGAACATTTTTGCCCAAGCTTCAGGCTTATGTGATCGATCAGCAAACCATCTTTAATTTACCTGCAGTGAATGTTTCATTTGTCATCCCGCTGATTTGTTTTGTTATTATTGGTTTTTATGGTTACCGAACTTTTACGATTCATTATTATGCGGACTAAGAATGAACAAAAGGTAGAAACAGAAAGGATTAGCCTGCTTGTAAAAGCTTTAGGTAATATTGACGTATTCTCGATTAGAAATGCTATTTTAGCAATGAATATAAGAGTAGCACTTTGCAGCTACGGGACGAAAACTTCAGAAAATATCCTTTCCCGGATATTTTTGTTTTCTACTATATTCAGATAAGTTGTTGGGTTTATAGGCCTGAATTGCTGTGGCAGTTCAGGCTTTTTTGTAAACAAATGCAGATTATGAGTTTTCAATTTAAATACGACGAAGGGGCATCGCAAACCAAAATTCAACAGTTGCTGCATGCCATTATTGAAGCAATAAGCAATGGCGATTTGCAGGAAGGTGATTTCCTGCCTTCTGTTAATCAGCTTAGCAAGTCGAGTGGCTTATCGCGAGATACAATTTTTAAAGCTTACAGCACGCTGAAACAGCGTAGTATCATTTCGTCGACGCCAACCAAAGGCTATTTTGTCAATTCCGTATCATTTAAAGTGATGATGCTGTTGGACGACTTTAGTGCCTTTAAGGAGCAACTTTACTCGAATTTTCGCTCCAATTTACCGGATAACTATGTGGTCGATTTGTTATTTCACCACTACAATGCCGATGTGTTTGAACAGTTAATCCAGAATAGCCTGGGGCGGTACAGCATGTACATCGTTATGAATATCAATCATGGACGGATTGAAGAGGTTGTTCGCAAAATTGACCCCAATAAATTACTGATTCTGGATATGGGAACGCCGGATAATGAGGAAATTTCCTATATCACACAGGATTTTGATAAAGGACCAATAGCTTGTTTAGATGGTGCTTTAAGCCAACTGAAGACTTACGACCAGTTCAACCTTGTTTTCCCTTCAACAACGCCTCATCCGGTCGAATTTGTTCAGTCTTTTACGACATTCTGCGAGGACAATGGCTTGAATTACCAGGTGATCTCGAAATTATCCAGTCAGCCTGTTCAAAAAGGACAAGCTTATTTGGCCATTAAAGAAGATGATTTGGTGTACATTGTTAAAAGTTGCCACAGCCAGGGATTAAAATTGGGGAAAGATATTGGACTGATAGCATACAACGATACGCCCCTGAAGGAATTGGTTGGTGATGGAATTACGGTTATATCGGCCGACTTTGCTGAGATGGGAGAGAAGGCAGCTCGTTTTGTTGAATCGAAAGAAAAGGTATTCGAAACCCTGTCGCCAAAGCTGATCCTTCGCGGGTCACTTTAATTTAATTCATTTTCAGCTTAGGTAAAAAAAGCAGCCTCCCGGTAAACGAGAAGCTGCTTCTTTGTTATGGCTTGTCAATAATTAATCCCAGTTGTTTGACGAAGAAATCGCCAGTTTTCCGGCTCCGGTAAAGAACAGGGCCAATGCTCCCAGAAAATAAAGGCCTTGAAGTTCCAAAGTCCAGCCTCCGGTTTCGTTTAGTCCGAAGAATTGAGCGGTGTGAACCATCAGAACAGCCACAAGCATGTTAAAAGCAAATATAGCCGCTGCAATTCGGGTTCTAAAGCCCAGCAGAATAGCCAGTGGAGCTAAAATTTCACCAACAAGTGCTCCGTAAGCAATAAATCCGGGCAATCCTTTGGCTTCTAACATCCCTTGGATAAAGCCTAATCCACCTTGTAATTTTCCAATTCCGTGAAATAACATCAGCAAACCAATGCTGATTCGTAAGATCAGAAGACCTAAGTCGTAATTCTTTTTCATGATTTCAAATGTTTGTTTTCTTGAATGCTTGTTTGATACAGAAACCCTAAACGAAAGAATACCATTTTTGTTCACTGGAATACGTCAAATAGACACATATTGAAAAGGACAACAAATATTCATGAATGCCAAAACCACCAACAGGAATGAACGTAGAAGATTTTCCGATCACCAGATTTTCATTATTATCAAGAGCAGTCGGGTTGTTCTGGAACCTGAAACTTAAAACTAAAAAAAAAAGCAGGACACTGCTGCGCCCTGCTTTAGTCTGTTCAAATATCGTTTAGGCTTAAATGTTAAAAGCCTCAATTTTTTGATTAATAGCTTCCATCTCTTCAACAGCACCTTGCTTCATCTCCTGAAGTTTGGAGTCGTATTTGGCAAAAAGTTGCTTGTAATAAGCAATTCCTTCTTGCATGTTCTTGCGGAAACTACGATAGTACGATGCTTGTTTTGCGTCCTGGGCATGCTTTAACTCCTCCAGTTTGTTCTCGAGGTAATCCACATACATCCGCAGTTCTTTCACAAACAGGTTCGGACGCTTAACACCTTCCAGTAAATTGGTTTTACCGTAAATGTGTCCTACCATTTCTTTGAGGCTTGTGATTTTGTTGAAATAAGCCAGGTTCGGTCCGGGGCAAATACTTACACCCTGACGTGGGCTATCCGGCGTAATTTCGTTAGCTAAATAAGTCGAGTTAGTCAAGCCTTCACACAAACACTCTTTTTCGGCCAGTTTATCAATCTGAAGTTGCTGACACTCAACTGACGCATCTGTCGCTTTAATTTGCTCAATTTTGAGGGTTTGGTAGCGACGTGATGCCGTACAAATGGGTTGATCGGTAAATTCAGTATTGAAAACAAGATAGCGTTTGGTACATGGGAACCCAACTTTACCTTCTTTGCGGGTATGCTCAATGGCTTTTTGCTGGCTGCTGCCACGTACATTATTGAAATGAACACCCAATGGCGATGCGTCGCTCAGGAAGAAGTCATTCTCGCCGGAACTACGCAATAATTCCAAACTGTACTTGTCGATGTGACAAGCTTCGGGAACCAGCATGAAAGGGCTACCCCAGCCAATGCTGTCGAGTTGGTATTCGTCCAGTAAAAATTCGTGCTCTTCATTTGTGCCAACACCACCTTGAGCGGTAATTTTCATCTCCGGAACATGCTCCAGGGTTGCTTTTCCTTTATCTTCCAACCCTTTCTGAAAAACTGCAAATACAGCTTCGGCAAGCTCGGTGCGTTTTTCGCGGAATTCGTCTAGGATTGGTCCCAAAAGGAAGCCTTGTGTTGCAAACGCATGTCCGCCACAGTTCAAACCGGATTCAATTCGGTATTCTGAAACCCAGATTCCTTTTTTGGCCAGGAAACGACCTTGAATCAAGGCTGAGCGATAATCACTCACTTTTAGCGTGATTTTCTTTTTGAATTCGCCGGTTGCAGTTGGGTAAAAATCTTCGAAGTTTTCAACATAGCTGTACAAACGTGGATTCATACCGGCCGACAAAACCAGCGACGAATTTAAGGTGCTGTTTGCAAAACCGCGAAGAGCTGCATGTGCATCGTTAAACTCAGATGGCAAAGCTTCGCCGTCTTTGTAATTCACCTTGTCCAGTTTGGTCATGATGTTTACATCGATTGCTCCTTTGGTCAGGTTTTTCTGCAACCAGTTTTTAACATCTGCCAGGCTTTTATTTTCAATCATCGAGGCGAACTTTTCCTTGATACTTTTCGTGTCAGGTAAAAGGTCAAAATATTTTTCAAGTTCGCTGCTCTTCTGATGAAAGTTGTTGACCATCTCGTCAAATTTATCACCAACCAGCTTATCAACCATGTTTAGGTAAGCTGTGATGCGTTTGGCGCGAAAATCCTCCACTTTAGTAGAGATCTCCTTGAATGGAAGATCGAATTTTTCACTGTAAAATTCCCTCATTTTTTCAATCAGGAAGTCGTCGACAATCGAGATCACCGATGAAACCCCAAGATGGGCAACTTTTACCGGCGTATCGACCGTGTATCCCAGTCCCATGACTGGAATATGAAAAGAATGTGATTTTATATCCATTTGTATCGTATTCAGAACTAAGGATGATACTTTACGATGAAGTTATCCTTTAAGTTTCTATTCCCATTTCAACTGTCAGCCGGCAAAGTTATTCTTTTTTAGACGAATGCCTATTTGAATGGGTCTAAATTGCAGGAGATTTGTGTTTATGCACTTTTAGTTACATGGGAGAGATCCATTTTGCTATTGAGAGGAAAGGAAATGTTTAGTTCAACTAATTCTTCATGGCAGGATGAAGATGCTTCGTCCGGGGTGAGCCTAACTTATCCGGTCGGTGGATAAAGCAGTGATGGTTTGACACTTCCACAACGGGCGAGGGCCTAAACAATGGCTGATTGTCATCTCCACAATGGGCGCGGACTTAAATAGTGG
>NZ_JBZQJF010000143.1:0-16468 GCF_059905295.1 Mangrovibacterium sp. | reverse complement strand
GGCTCCCCGTTATTCTGATTTCGAATTGATGAATTCGAAGCAACGGATTGACGTTTCTCGCGAGATGTACGAGCGTAACCTGGGAACTATTGGTACGGAAGTCAACATAGATCGCTTAGGTTATGAAGGTGCTCTGTTGAATTTGTGGGATGGAACCTATGATTTCCAGGAATTCCAGGATCAGGTATCTTACCTTGAGACCTTAAATGCAGATTGGTTTGGGGCATTATACCAAACAGCGATTACTCAAAAACATGGCGTAAGTGCGTCAGGCGGTAGTAAAAAGAGTCGTTTCTACTTCTCCCTGGGCTACGATGATCAACAGGGGACCGAGAAAGGAGTAGATCTAAAGCGGATAACAGCGCTGTCGAAACTGGATCTTGATTTACGCAAAAACATACTGCTGTCATTTAAAATTAGCGGTTCTAAGCAGGATGCACATTATAACCATTCATCAATTAGTGCTTTTGACGAAGCTTACTACACCAGTCGCACGGTGCCTGTTTACGATCAAGAGGGAGAGCTGTTTTATCAGCATAAAAAATTGAATACGTCCGCAAGTGGAACGCATTATGGCCGGTACAATGTGTTGAACGAAATGAATAACTCACAGCGCAACATTATTAATAAGGATTTTGCTGTGTCGGCCAATTTGAGTTGGAAATTCCTGAAAAACTTTCGCTTTACAGCTTTAGCGTCTTACCGCAATACGACTAACCTTACCGAAGAGTGGATCACCGACAATACATTTTATATTGCCGAGCTGCGGACTTATGATGCTTTTAGTGATCTGGTTCAAGAGTCAGTGGATCGGTACGCTTCGGTTCCTTTTGGGGGACTTTACTCCGGAGGAATGGTTGATGCGAATACTTATAGTCTTACGAGTCAGTTGAACTACAACAAGGTAATCCGCAATAAGCACGTATTCAACGTTAACCTGGGGCACCAGGTGCGTTCCAACAAATATTGGGGAGCAACTGGCTTCACCGTTCCTGGTTACGATCATTACTACGGGCGTGGCTTTATCACCCTGGATAATCCAGGCTATACGACTGTCGATGGCGAGCAAGTGCTTGACTTTAGTAGTTACGACTATGATAACATGATCAATTGGATGACGAGCAAAGGGATGTCGGTTTACCCAACCATCACCGACCGCCTGTCGAACACCTTGTCCATGTTTGGTATTTTCAATTACGTGTATGACAATCGTTACATCCTGAACTTTAACATCCGAAGCGATGGTTCGAATACATTTGGACAGCACGAGCGTTATAAATTTAAACCAACCTGGTCGGTTTCATCTCGTTGGAATATCCATAACGAGCAATTCTGGAATAAAGGTGGAAAGGTTGACGAACTTGCTTTTCGTGCATCCTATGGTGTACGCGGTACCATGCCTAATACAAGTCCGTACCTGATTATTAAAGACTATAATCGCAATTTATCCAGTGTTTATGGCACCGAGTTTACCTCTCAATTGTCTGATTTCCCGAATGCCAATTTGCGTTGGGAGAAAACACAGACTGTTAACCTTGGTTTGAATTACAGTTTATTCCATGGACGTATTAGTGGTGCATTCGATTATGCCTATTCAAAAAGTTCGGACCTGATTCAGCTGCAACCGGTTTCGCTTGTCAATGGAACATCCACACAAGCTTACAATGTTGGTTCGAAGGATGTGAGCAGCTACGAATTTTCGGTTCGCACGGTCAACGTAAAAACGAAGAACCTGGGCTGGAGTACCAACTTTAACTTCTCGTATGAGAAAGACCGTGTGCTGGATGGTTTTGAAAGTGGAGCATCAAAAGATGGCTTGACAGTTTCAGACTACTTAAGCGGAAATATTTACCGCACAGGGTTCCCTACTAACGGCTTTTTCTCTTACCGGTTTGACGGTTTAGATGAGAATGGTCTACCTACTTTTGTTGGTTTGACAGATGATTTTGACACGCCGGATGAGCAACTGAAGGCTATGTTGAAATATGAAG
This sequence comes from Mangrovibacterium sp., assembly GCF_059905295.1. NCBI lineage: Bacteria > Pseudomonadati > Bacteroidota > Bacteroidia > Marinilabiliales > Prolixibacteraceae > Mangrovibacterium > Mangrovibacterium sp. The sequence continues at coordinate 14,477 of NZ_JBZQJF010000143.1, read as the reverse complement.
GCAGCCGGGTGCCGCTCTACTATGGAGGTTTCGGAACAGAGTTCAGGTTCAAAAATTTGAGTCTCTCGGCTAACTTCACCTATAAGTTGGGTTACAAAACCCGTTTGCTGAAGCTATACAATGGTGCTCAGAATATGCCTTACCCTTATGAAAATATGAGTAGTGCCTTTGTTAACCGCTGGAGACAACCGGGAGATGAGGCAAATACTGATATTCCCGGCCTTTCGTCTGATCGATTGCTTTATCCTGCATCACAAGTGGAATTCTATAAATATGTCTTGCCCAGTGGACAAAATAACGGATGGTATATGTATGATATGAGTGATGCTCGTGTCGTAAAAGGTGACCATATCCGGTTGAGCACAGTAACCCTTTCGTACAATGTGCCGACCACTGCAAGTAAAAAAGTTGGGATTCAAAACATGAATGTGGCCTTACAAGCCAGCAACGTCGCTGTTTGGGCTTTTGATAAGAAGTTAAAAGGGCAGGATCCGGACCAGGTTAGTTCAGTTGGATTGCCAAGTTTGCCTACCTATAGTATGAGTTTAAGAATGAGTTTTTAAGAGCTGAATAGTATGAAGAAGTTAATATATATCGCACTGATTTTATTGCCCTTCTGGGGATGCAACGATTTTTTGGATGAGGTCGATCAGGATAAAATCATCCCGGAAACAACAGATCATTTCGCCTCGTTGTTGCTGTACGAGTTTAACTACTCAACAAATACAACCTATCATTTAGCCAATTATATGACTGATGACATGACTGAAAGGAACGGAGCAGACGCTACCGACGAGAAGAAAAAAGCATTAAAAACCTTTTATACCTGGCAGCGCGAGTTGGAGATTGATGAAGATGGTAATACGGTAAGTTATGCCAATGAAGCCTGGGGAAATATGTATGAGGATATTGCCATTGCAAACTATGTTATTGAATTGGTTGATAATGCAATTGGTACTGCCGAAGAAATCAATTTCATAAAAGGTGAAGCATACTTTATCCGGGCATACTCCTATTTTAACCTGTTGAACTTATATGGTGTCCCCTACAATGCAGCGACAGCAGCATCCGACTTAGGCGTTCCGTTACGTTTAGATACCGGGGTTGAACCGACTTACCGACGTAACTCGGTAGCCGAATGTTATGCGCAGATTGAAGAAGACCTGAATCAAGCCATGGCCTTGATCGAAGAAAGCGGTTTAAACAAGTCTAAATGGCACCCCAATTTAGGAGCCTGTAACTTGTTGATGTCCCGGGTTATGCTATATCAGAAGAAATGGAGCGAGGTAATTACCTATGCTGATAAGGTTTTGGATAACTACAGTTTGTCGGTTATGAGAGCAGGAACCCCTTTTATTAGTGATGAAAATGATGAAGTGCTCTATTCGTTCGAGGCAGGTAGTCTTGGTGGTTGGCCGACATCCAGCCAGAAATATTACGCTGTTACCTCCGACTTATATAACAGCTTTGATGATACTGATCGACGCAAAGCAATGTTTTTTGCTGATATGACATCGGACGGTGGCGAAAGTTACATTTGGACAGCTAAATACAATACAACCTATACGAGCATGGGGTTTAGCAACTTTAGGGTAGCCGAGGCGGTTCTCAACCGCGCTGAAGCCTATGCGGAATCGAACCAGGCAACGCTTGCAATCGACGATGTTAAAATGCTGGATGAGCACAGATACAGCAATACGGATAATGTCGTTTATCCGACTGACGATAGTGAAGTGCTGGATTATGTGCTGAGTGAGCGCCGTAAGGAGTTCTGTTTTGAGGAGCATCACCGTTGGTTTGATTTAAGAAGAATGGAAAATCGTCCGGAAATTAAGCATGTCTATTCGGTTATTGATGAGGCTGGATACCTGTTGCAAACCGAAACCTACACCTTATTCAGCGACGACCCGAACTACACGCTTCCGTTGCCATTGGAGGAGCGCGATAATAATCCGTTGATTCGCAATGTTGATCGATACGAAAAATATCCGGTAGTATCAACAGAAATAGTAATTCCGTAATTAAAATACGATTTAAGATGCAAGACGATGGCTTGCGGAACCGAATCGCAACCGTCATTCTTGCCTTATAACAAAATATAACGATATGAGACAGTTATTTATCTATACAATATTGATGGGGCTTTTGGCAACAGCTTGTCAGGAAGATGAGCTGACCCCTTCGCTGGCCGATGAAAACAGGGTTGAAGTATTGCTTGATCAACAGGGGGAATATGGCGTTCAACCCCTCATTGATGAATGGTACAACACCTATAATACCGCCGTTTTATTCGAATACCAGGATACACTCGACTTTATTTACCAGGCTGGCAGCCAAAGTGCCAATAATGTTTGGGACAATCTCGACTTTCCGGAAATCCGTAGCTTGTTTGAGACCGAAGATGGCGTACTGCCTGCTGATAGCGTTGCCGCCTACATGGCCTACGTTGAACAAGGTCTGACTTTTCTGGATACAACACTGTTCGCTTACATTGTGCCGGGAAGTGAAATTGCCGGGATGATGCCACCTAAAATTTTGATTAGTGAAAGCCTGTCGGGTTCGGCATCTTCCAATTATATCATGGAGGGTGACTATGGCGTTTCTTCGGCGAATGCTTATAACTACCATTCCGTGTTCAATGTGAATTCGATGATCTTCAACGTCAACAAAACAAACCTTGAAGTGGGAGCAGAAGCTTACAAAAAAGATAATTTCTATCTGTTCTTGTGTAAGCTACTTCAGCAAAACAGTTTGTACAGCGCGTTCGATGAAGACGTTTATAAGTATTCGGCACCGTATTTCAATACAGTGATCATGGATGCTTATGCCGAAGATTATGGTGAGGATGAAACACAATGGACGGAATTAACTCCGAATGGTAAAATTCCGCTGTCGTGGTTCCTTTCAAAAGGTTTTGTGGATGCTGCCGGCTTTTACGGGTTCAGTTTCAAAACCTACAAGGAGACGACCTACCCAACAGATGAAAACGGTGATTATATCCCTGCCGGACCTGGCGACTTATATGGTTATGTGAAAGATGCCGATGGAAATTATCTTCGTGATGAAAACGGGAGGCTTCTTAAAGTGCTGAAGGTGTATGTATACCACGATTACATTGATGTAGATGATTCTGATACATTCCTGGGAAGCCAGGCGGAGTTTATTCGTAGTTATATCAATCAATTATTGTACTGTACCTACGACAAGTTGGCGGCTTATCCGGATGATATCCAAACAGGTTTGAAGCTTGTAGCAAATAAGCTAATTGATTTAGGGATTGATCTCGTAGCGTTTAATCCCGAGTTGGAACAGTTTCTTAACTAATAACTAAAACGAAAAAGAATGTTTAAAAATAAAATATACAACATTGGGCTAATCCTGCTTTTGGGAGCCTTGATATTCGTAGCCTGCAAGCAAGACTATGAGTTTCCTGATCCGGGATTTGAAATCCAGGATCAGGATGTAATACTACGACTCGACACCATTGATACATACCATGTTGAAATTGACATGAATGTGCCGAACGGCCTGAATAACATTCAAATTCTGAATGGTTACAATTATGATTTGATCGAAGAGGTGACTGAATACCAGGGGCAAACTGAGTTCTTATTCGAGTATGACATTGATCTTACAGGTTTTGAACAGGATACCGTATTGAGCTATATCTTTCGCGCCATTGATAACGATGGACGGAGCTTTAATCGAGGGGTGAAGTTGACGGTGAAACAAAAATCCACTCCCGAAATTAAATTGGTTGGTGGAGATAATGTGGCTTTAGTATTACCGGCTTATTTGGCGAAAGCGCTGGTAACAACTGGTTTAGCTCCAATGGAGTCTATTACCATTAGTTATGAAGGTAATGAGGTAAAAACGATTACTTTCCCTGCTGATACGGCAGTGTATGAATACAAGTTGAAGGAACAAGTGATTGTTGGTCAGCTAAATGCGGATCAGGACTATCAATTGGATATTACAGTAACCGATAGAGGGATTAATTACACGAAGGCCGATGGTGATCAGATTACGCGTGAGCCTTTGAGCTACACCAAAGAGGTTACCCTTACCAAAGGATCAGGTAAAAAAGTAATTCCAAGCATGATCGTTTATAATAGTTCATACAGCAACAATCCGGTACGCCTTCTAATTTACTCCAATGCTGACTCGCAAATCGATAGTATGGCTTTACAGTATTATAGCAGCTTTGATAAGGATTATAGAGATCCCCGGGGGGCAATGGTGTTTAGTTATAACGATATGGGCATGGTTGATACCCTCAAGTTTCGTTATTATGATGTGAAAAAGGTATTTACCTACAAGGAAGGGACAACGCAGCTGGAGAAAGTTGAAGAGTGGCCAATCGATGCAACACCGGAAACAGTTCAGGATGACGATATCGTGGTTGAAGCATCTAATTTTACCTATAATGAGCTGAATCAGGCTGTATCATATTTTTATGACCCATCTTCTTACATGGTGAATGATCTGCGCTATGTCGATCCTTTTGGAATTGGTGAATATGTGGGCATTGAATTTTACGAAGGTAACAACAATATTGCTCCTCAGGCAGCTGATCGTGACTACTACGACAGTTTTGCTCCGGTGTATGCTCCGTTATACATGCCGGGTTTACCGCCAACTTTTAAATTTGAAGGGGGTTCAACAATAGGGGCCATGATTAATTTATTGTGCTACAATCCCTATTTGGCATTGGAAGTGAAAGATAGTGCAGGCGAGGTTGTAACAGAATACACGTACAATACGAATGACGATGGATATGTTTCTCAGATAACCTGGCCAGCCTTACATTTTGGTCGTGAGTACACCGATTCCTACACGGTAACTTACTAATAATTTTTGCGATGGAGGAGCTGGCTTTTTAGGGATCAACCTTTAAAAAGTCAGCTCTTTTTATTTTCACGGTCGTAAAGCTTGAAGAACTTGCAAATTCGGCTTTCTGCAAATTCATTTATCGCTAGAAGTACAGTCAATTTAAAGACAGGGGATTCACCTGCGAGTTAGATGCAATGATTAAAAAACTGTCAAAAAAAGAATTCGAATCCTGTTTGCGTCAAATGGTTGATTTTGACCATTGTTTGCGAACGACAATCTGGCCTGAAAGCTAGATTAGTCAATTACAGAAAGTATACTGTTGTGTGAAAAGTCGGTTCATTTAGTAATGAACTGACTTTTTTTTTGATGTTGTTGTCACTCTTCATCCTTTTTTTTCGGTCTTAATAGTAAATCACCTGAACCAGAAGTTACAACCTGCTTAGTTAAGAATATTTAAATCGAATTAAAAAATAAATTCATGATCAGATTAAAGACGATTTTAGTCGTTCTTGCCATCTTTTTGGGAGGACAGTTATTTGCCGAAGGAATTGATTTTAAGCAAATCTCGTTTGAGGAAGCGTTAGCCCAGGCACAGCAGGAAAATAAGCTGGTTTTTATTGATTTTTATACGGAATGGTGTGGCCCTTGTAAAATGATGGCTAACAATGTCTTTCCGAACGAGAAAGTTGGGAACCTCTATAACCGGGAATTTATCAATATTCAGTTGGATGCTGAAAAAGCGGGGAAGGCAGCAGCTCAAAAATACGGTGTAAATGCCTATCCAACCACTGTTTTTATCAATGGTAAAGGCGAAATGGTGTATAAGAAAGTTGGCTACCGGGATATTGCCGCTGCCATTACAATGGGTAAAGAAGCTATTGCAGCCGTAAATAATGGATATAGCATAGCCGATCTAAAGGCGGAGTATGAAAGTAAAAAGAATGATGAGCGGTTTTTGAAACTTTACATCGCGAAGATGATCGACTACCGGGAAGAGCCGTACGATGCGATTGAAGCCTGGCTAAAAATCCAAACCGAAATCAAAGAGAACGATGTCGATATGATGGAATACCTTTTTAACCATCGGAAATTCTTGCTGGTTGATGGTAAAGCCGAGGAAATTCTGAAAGCTAACTACAACGAATATTGGGATATTGCCACTCACGCCGAAGAAAAAATACTGGAAAGCATGCAGGCAACTTTGGTGTACAATACCAGGCAAGTAGCTTATAAAACGCGTGATCCCAAGCTTATGCGAGCCTTTATAACAAAGTGGAAGGAACTGCCGGGTAGCGCAGAAAAAACGGATGAGCTGAAAGGCTATGAGTTGAACTACTGTTTTCTGGCAAAGGATGCTGAAGGCTACAAACAATTGGCTACTGCTTATATGGATAGTATGATGGCTGCCAAAACATTGGATCAAATCCATGCTGATGATAAAGCGACTTACGACGACTACAAAGCTACCAAATATGCGCCAAGTATTATGGGAGACAGGACCCTCGAAAAAATGGCCAAAGGAGTCGAAGCTACAGCTCAAAAAAACACGATCGTAAATATTGGTTCCAAATTCTTGAAATTCACAGAGAACAAGAAAGAATATAAGCAGTTACTGTCGTGGATTGACTATGGAGATCAATTGGCACCGGGCGACTCCGCTCTGGAAAAGCTTAGAGCGAATGTGCTTCGTAAGAAGTGAGTTGCCGAAGATGAAAAAAGGAAAAAAGTGAAAAACGTTTAGCGTACGATAAATACACAAAAAATGAAAAAAATATATGCTCTTATTCTTTTCCTGGTTGCACCAATGCTTCTGATGGCCCAGGGAATTCATTTCGAACACGGAACTTTGGCGCAAGCCCTGGCAAAAGCAAAGGCCGAAAATAAATTGGTCTTTATTGACGGTTATGCTGTATGGTGCGGACCGTGCAAGCACATGGCGAATACGGTTTTTTTAGAAGATACTGTTGGTAAATACTTCGATGAGAATTTCGTAGCTCTGAAAGTTGATGTGGAGCGCGGAGAAGGACCGGATATTAAACGGAAGTATGGCATTAGCGGGTTGCCTGGCTATGTTTTTCTTGACGGAGACGGTACTGTTGTTTACCGTTTTGAAGCATCAATGTCAACGGAAAAATTCCTGGAGAAGGTGAAACTGGCTGTTGCCTATGGTAAAGATCCGAACAGTGTCGGTCGGTTGGCCGAGCGGTACAAGAATGAAAAGGACGATGAAAAATTTGTTCGCATGTACCTGGATAAGCTGAAAGAATCACACTCAACAGGCTATACTGATGTCGTGGAGCATTACCTGAAAATGCAAACGACAATGGATGAAAGCAGCAAGGAAATGGTGACATTCCTGGCTGATCATGCCGATGAATTGGTCTATGGGGGAAAAGCTGACGAAATCATTCAGCGGAATAATGGTTCTGATGCCTGGAAGCAGTGGGTACGTAAAGATATTCGTGAGATTTTCCAAAAGTTACCCCGAAATATGCTGGAAAGTACGACGGACTACGCCGTTTTAAAGCGCGATACAACGATTCTGGAATATGTTTTGTCTCGCGCAAGCGAAGCCGGAGCTGTGGCAGATGATAAACAACGTGAGCGTTTGTATATTTTCTATTACGAACAAACCGGTCAGGGAGATAAATTTAAAGCTTTGGAATATCCCCAAAACGAAGCGTTTTTTCAGTCGTTGGATGTGCCGAAGTTGCGGGCAGACTACGAGGATAACCTGCGCCTCAGGGCAGAAGGAGACAGCCGTGCGCTTTATACCCACCCATATGCGATTCGTAATGCCGCACAGATTTATAGCATGGTATTCACCTATGCCAAATTTGTGACAACCGAGAAGGATAAAGCGGATGTGGTTCGCTGGATGAAAGCAGCTTACGAGATGATGCCGGGAGATGCAACGGTGATGAGTCAATACGCTAATATTCTGTATAAGTTTGGGGACAATAAGGCCGAAGCGATTAAAATCAAAGAAGAAGCCCTTGAAATTGCGAAGAAGGAAGATATTAAGCATAGCTCAGCCATTAAAATTGACCTGGACTTAATGAAAGCAGGCAAAGAAATCACCTTGACCTAATAATTTTCACCTGTAGAAAAAATGATGATCTGTATAAAGAATATTGCTTTAACTTTTTTATTTGCCAGTGTCTTGTTCGTTGGAACAGCCTTCTCACAAGGAATCGACTTCAAACATATTCCCTTCGATCAGGCCTTGGAGCAAGCTAAAGCACAGGACAAACTAGTCTTCATCGACTTTTATACCGAGTGGTGTGGCCCTTGTAAAAAGCTGGCTGCTGGCCCCTTTAAAGAACAAGCGAACGGTGATTTCTTCAATAAAAACTTCATCAGCCTGAAGCTGGATGCCGAAAAAGAAGGACGGAAAGCTGCGTCTCGCTATCAGGTGAGATCGTATCCAACCTTATTGTTCGTTAATGGAGCCGGAGAGATTATTCATCGCGGTGCCAGCAGAAATGGTAGCGACTTAATTGGCTTTGGAAAAGAGGCTTTGAATGCTGTTAATGCCAAGTATAGCTGGGAGAAGTTGCAGGAATTGTTTCCTGCCAAACAAGATGATGAAGCGTTCCTGAAGCTCTATTACCAAAAGATGATCGAATTCGGTGCCGACGCATCAAAAGGGCTGGATGCCTGGTTGAAGGTGCAAACCGAATTTGATGAACCGAGTGAAGAGATGATGCAGTTTTTGCTGAAGAATTCAGTGAACGTGTATTGTGGTACAAAGGCGGAAGAGATCTTTAATGCGAACTATGACCATTACCTGGCCCAGGCAACGGGTACTCAGAAAATTAGTGTTGAGCGTTTCCGTCAGGGCATGTTTTCCCGTACCGTAAAAAAGGCGAAAAGAAGCGGAAGTGTTTCTTTGATGCAGGTGGTGATTGATCGCTGTCAGCAATACGGTATAAAGCCAAGAATGGATGAAAACTTACAAACCTATCGAATGGACTATTATCGTTTTTCAAAGGATTACGATGCCTTTAAGCGATTGGCCGAAACCTATGTCGATAGTTTAATGTCGCTGCAATCGGTTAAGAAAATTCACGAGGAGGATGCCAAAGACTATGAGTGGTATGCCAAGGGCAAGGAGGCAGGTAAAGATGCCTTAACCGACCTGATGTTACAAAAGTACAAGGAAGGGTTAAGGGCGAACCATTTGGTAGAAGCCATTGCAGAAGTAGGCCGCAAATATATGGCCGTGAAGGAAGGTAAGAAAGAAACCAAGATATTGAACAAGTGGATTGATTACTGCTACGAGTTGATCCCCGGACAATACTGGGTGGATAACCTGAAAGCCGACTTGCTTTACAAGGAAGGCAAGACAAAGGATGCTATTGCCTTGAAAGCAGCAGCCATCGAAAAAATGCCTTTCACGGTTAAGAAAAAAGTGAACTTTCAACATGAGTTGGAAGTCATGGAGCAGCAACAAAATTGATGGGTCGCTTGACCAGGTCAAGAGAACGGGTTAATAAAGTAAAAGTGGATTTTTAGACAGCTTCATATAGAGCGCTTGATAACAGTTTCTTAAGAACGATAACTTCAGGCGCTCTTTCTTATTCAATCCGAAATAGTGAGTGATGACGGGGAGCTCATGATGCTGTTTAATGCCCGTCTTCGAATGTTAAGAGTATAAATATCAAAATAATTTCCAGCCGAAAATTATCAGCTATGATTAGATTATTTCTTTTACAGGTGGCTGTTTTGCTCACCAGTACGTTGTCATTTGGACAACAATTTACCGATTTGTCTAAGGAAGTTCCATTTGACGCCTCCATCCGACATGGTGTGTTGCCCAATGGCTTAACGTACTATATTAAGCATAATGAGAATCCGAAAGGATTGGCCAGTTTCTACATTTACCAAAACGTAGGTGCATCACTTGAGACGGACGAGCAGGACGGATTGGCGCACTTTCTGGAGCATATGGCCTTTAACGGTACCAAGAACTTCCCGGGAAAGGCCATGTTGGACATGCTGGAGAAAAACGGGGTGAAATTCGGTCGCGATGTAAATGCCTACACGACCCGTAACGAGACGGTGTATAATATGAGCCGTGTACCTGCTACCCGTGAAGGTTTAGTGGACTCCTGTCTGTTGGTGTTGCACGACTGGTGCGACGATCTTTCACTGGATAAAGCGGAAATTGATGCCGAGCGTGGTGTCATTTCTGAAGAATGGCGTACTCGGCATAATGCAAAATTTCGTGTTCAGGGAAAAATCGCTCCAACCCTGTTTAATCATACCATTTACGCTGATCGCGATGTAATCGGTGATTTGAATGTTATTAAAAATTTCGATCCAAAAGAATTACGTGCTTTTTACCATAACTGGTACCGTACCGATCTGCAGGCAGTAGCCATTGTTGGGGATATTGATGTGGATGCTGTTGAGGCGAAAGTGAAAGCCCTGTTCTCAGCCATTCCGGCCATCGAAAACCCCAAAGAACGGAAGTTGGTTGAAATTCCGGACAACGATAAGCCCGAGTATGTACAGGTGATGGAGCCGGAATATAAGAACGTAAGCATCAACCTGAAAACCCGCTTTAAAAATGACAGTGATAACACGCTGGCCAGTTTGCGTGAAGATTATATTCACAGCTTTTTCAATGCCTTGATGAATGCCCGGTTCAAAGAGAAGGTGCTGAAGGCCAAGCAGCCTTACCAACGTGGCAGCGTAGGCTTTGGTGGATTGGAGCGTGGTTATGGAACCTTCGACGTGTATGCCAGCTGCGAGCCGGGTAAAGAGGCTGAAGGTTTCGAGGCTGTTTACACCGAGTTGGAGCGTGTACTTCGCTATGGGTTTACCGAAGGCGAGTTGGAGCGATTAAAAACAAACATGCTCGTGAGGATGGAAAACAGCTATAAGAAGCGGGACTTGATTAGCTCTGATGCTTATTGTAAAGCCCTGAAAACAGCTTATCTCACCAAGGTTTCCATTCCCGATGCAGAATTTAAATACCAATTCGCCAAAGCAATAATCCCTGGAATTACGCTGGAAGATGTGTCGTCGGTAGCGGCGAAATACCTGACGGATATCAACCGGGCGTACATCATTACCGGACCGCAACGCGAAGCAGGAACCGTGTTTATTGGGCAGGATGAATTGGAAGCCATCATCGCTAAGGTGCAAGCCAGTGATTTGGAACCCTACGTAGATAATACACCGGAGTCAACAGAACTGCTTCGTACTTTGCCCGAAGCGGGCGAGATTGTCTCTGAAAAGAAAATTGAAGAGTTTAATGCTACCGAGTGGACCTTGTCGAATGGTGCAAAAGTGGTCTATAAATACGACGATTACGTGAAAGATGCCGTTGTTTTGAGTGCTAAAAGTAATGGTGGTAGCTCGTTGTATGGTGTAGACGACCTCCCCTCATTTTATGCTGCAGATGAGTTTATTGGTGGATTCGGTATCGGTGACTATGATCCGATTGCATTTAAGAAAGTCACAACGGGAAAAACTGCTTCCTGTGGCTATAAATTCGGAGGTTATTCGGAGTCTGTTTCTGCCAGCGCCAAGAGGGCTGATCTGGAAACCATGATGCAATTGGTGTATATGCGTTTTGAAGAACCTCGTTTCGATCGGGAATACTTCGATCGCCTGATGGAAATTAACTACAAGAATGCCGCCAGCCAGGTGAAAACTCCCCAATCGATTATGCGCGACACCCTGAATTCGATTTTGGCCAACGGTAATCCACGCAATTTGAAATTCAGCAAAGAATACCTGGATAAAATTGATTTTGACAAGATGAAGAAGATCTATAATGAACGCTTTGCCAGCGCCGATGACTTCACCTTCTTTATTGTTGGCGATGTGTCGGAAGAAGAGCTAAAGCCTTTGGTGGAGCAATACATCGGTTCAATTCATTCCAGCGGTAAAACGGAAAAATGGGTCGACAATGGTGATTATTACCCAACTGGCAAAAAGAATTATCGCATTGAAGTGCCCATGGCAGAATCCAAGGCAACCGTTATTCTGAAGTTTAGAAATGCCTACAATTATTCGCGTGAAGCGGTGATTTACCAAAGTATTTTAGGTTCAATTCTGAACCTGCGCTATACCGAGAATATTCGCGAAAAGGAAGGTGGCACCTATGGTGTAACTGTAAAACCATCTTTTTCCCGTATTCCGGATGTGAAATACGGACTGGATATTCGCTTTAATTGTGACCCGGCGAAGGCTGATCATTTGAAGGAGTTGGCATTGAGAGAATTGAAGGTCATTCAAAAGAATGTTCAACAAACTGATCTTGACAAAGTCGTGCTGAATATGAAAAAGAATTACGACCAGCAGGTTGAAAATAACGGTTACTGGATGTCGGTACTCCAAACTTACTACTCGACCAAAGAGGACAAGTTGGATCCGGGTTACTTCGAAAATATTGTTGACAATGTGACAACAAAAGACATTGAGAAAGCAGCTAAGAAGTTCCTGAAAAATGCCGACGAGCTGGACTTTGTTTTTGTGCCTGAAGATAACATCTAATTGTTAGTTCCTTTGTAAGTGTTTGAATATGTTTGTTTTGTAGAGGCCGTCCTTTGGGGCGGCCTTTTCTGTTTTATAGGGCAGTTGTTGGCTCTTTATTGGTCCTAAAGAAATAGTTCGCCGGGTAGATTTCAAATAGTGGTTGAACAACCTGGTGCTTTATTTCGAAATGAGCAAGGAGAGTTCGGTTTGGTACGCTATTTTTAAGTTTTTTTTTGACAGAATTGAGCCGAATTTATCTTTGCTGATTATTTTACCTTTTGTTTTGGGGGTAAATGGTCATTTTGTCGTTTTATAATTAGAACACGAATTAAATCAATAATAAAACAATCGATAATCACTACAATGAAAAGAAAACTATTAGCCGTCGCCTTCTTGTTGGCTGGTTTTGGCGCTTATGCGCAGGACTACTGGCAAAATCCGGAGGTGAATGAGGTAAACCGGGAACCCATGCACAGTGCATTTTTTGCGTACGAATCGCAAGATGCAGCAGAAGTGGGATGTCAAGAAAGTTCAACAAATTTTATGAGCCTGAACGGGACCTGGAAATTCAACTGGGTTCGAAATGCGTGGCAACGCCCAACTGACTTTTACAAGGTTGATTTGAATGATAAAGGCTGGGACAACATCCAGGTTCCCGGGCTTTGGGAACTGAATGGTTACGGCGATCCGCAGTATGTCAATATTGGTTATGCATGGCGCGAACAATACAAGAACAATCCGCCAATTGTTCCCGAAGAAAATAATCATGTTGGCACTTACCGAAGGGAAATTGAAATTCCGGCAAATTGGAGTGGCCAGGAAATTTTTGCTCATTTTGGATCAGTAACGTCTAATATGAGCCTTTACGTCAACGGCAAATTTGTTGGATATAGCGAGGACAGTAAGCTTGAGGCTGAATTCAACCTGACTAAATATTTGAAGCCGGGTAAAAACCTGATCGCCTTTCAAACATTCCGCTGGTGCGATGGCAGCTACCTGGAGGACCAGGACTTCTGGCGTTTTTCGGGTGTAGGCCGCGATTGCTTTTTGTATGCGCGCAACAAAACACACATCCAGGATCTGAAAGTAACACCTGATTTGGTGAATGATTATACCGATGGAAAACTGACTGTTAAAGTTAATTTGACCGGTAAAGCTTCGGTTGACCTGAAACTAACGGACAAAGACGGTATTGTTGTTGCTGAAAAAGAGCTTTCCGGCTCAGGCGAACTGACAACTGAATTTGAAGTTTCGAATCCAGCTAAATGGACCGCAGAAACTCCCGTGCTTTATAATTTAATGGCTACGCTAAGCCAGTCGGGAGCGGTTAAAGAAGTTATTCCCGTAAAAGTTGGTTTCCGTAAGGTGGAAATGATAAACAACCAGCTATGCATCAATGGTCAACCCATCCTGATCAAAGGGGTGAACCGCCACGAATTGGATCCTGATGGTGGTTATGTGGTTTCAAAAGAACGCATGATTCAAGATATCCTGATGATGAAAAAATTCAATGTAAATGCCGTTCGTACCTGCCATTATCCGGATAACTCGTTGTGGTACGACCTGTGCGACCAATACGGAATTTACATGGTTGCCGAAGCGAATATCGAATCGCACGGAATGGGCTATGGCCCCGAAACGCTGGCTAAAAATCCGGTCTATGCCAAAGCTCACCTGCAACGCGACCAACGCAATGTGCTGCGTAATTATAACCATCCGGCCGTTATCATTTGGTCGATGGGGAATGAAGCTGGTTTTGGTCCCAACTTCGAAGCTGTCTACAAGTGGATCAAAGCTTACGATCCGTCCCGTCCGGTGCAGTACGAGCAAGCTAAAGAGAATGACTTTACCGATATTTTCTGCCCGATGTACTACAACTATAAGAACTGTGAGAAGTACGGTCAGTCGGATAAAAAGAAGCCATTGATTCAGTGTGAATATGCCCACGCAATGGGAAATTCAGAAGGTGGATTTAAAGAATATTGGGAGCTAATCCGCAAATATCCGCTGTACCAGGGCGGTTTCATCTGGGATTTTGTTGACCAGTCTATTCATTGGAAAAATAAGGATGGCCAGTCAATTTATGCTTATGGCGGCGACTTCAATCCCTATGATGCCAATGATAATAATTTCAACGATAATGGTTTAAT